>JBKPEY010000176.1:0-3646 GCA_046744405.1 Actinomycetota bacterium | reverse complement strand
ATGCACCAGCCTCGGTAACGCGTCACCGGCTGGTTAGGTTTTTCGATCGTGACCACGCTGCGCAGCTTCTGCGGCAGCCTGTTCAAGCCGTAAGCGATAGCTCGCCCACTCTTGCGCGGTTTGATCGGGGAGGTTCCCGTCGTTGTCGCCGGCATCGCCGTCTATGAGTTCGCGGATGATGTCGGCATGGCCGGCATGCCGAGCGATCTCGACCGTGACATGCACCATGATCTGTTGCAAGGTGACCTGCTCTCGCTCGGGCGGCCACCACGGGACTCGTCCCGGCGAGTCGAGCGCGAGCGCCTCGATGGTGGCATCCGCGTGTGCTGCCGCCCGCAGGTACAGCGAAACGATCTCATCCCGTGATTCCTGCGCAGTTGCCCACATGTCAGCGTTGATCTCGGCATCCTCGTCCAACCACAGCAGCGGGATGTTTGACGGCCGATCGAGGCTGGGGTGGGGAGTGCGTTGGATTTGCGCTATCGGCTGCCGAAACCATTGTGGCCAAGGCAGCCGCCGGCGATGCGATCTGGTTTCTGGCGGCGGTGAACCGGATCGCTGAGATCCTGGCGGCTCGCGGCGACACCGACCCGGTCGGGGTCCGGCGGGCCCGCGCGGTCGGCATTTTGGCCCGGCCGGCTGAGGCTTTGCAGCTGCTGATCGAACACCAACACGACGCGGCCAGCCAACCCGACCCAGATCCACTCAACGAGCCAGATCAACCCAGCGAGCCCGATGCCCCTAACGGCTCCGATGCCCCTAACGAGCCGGAACCAGAACCAGAGGCTGATCATCATTCGTTGTCGATGGCGGTGCCGCCGGGATTCGATGCTGCGGCGGTCCGACCCCGGGTGGTGCTGCACTTCCACCTCGCCGAGGCGGCGCTCCGCAGCGGCCATGCGATCGTGCGGGCCGAAGACGGCGGCCCCCTCACGCTTGATCAGCTGGCCGAGTTCTTAGGCCACAGCGGACGTCAGGTACGCATCCAGCCGGTGCTGGATCCCATCGAGGTGGCACCGGTGGACGGCTACGAAATACCGGCCCGGCTACGGGCTGCGGTCCGAGTCCGCCAGATCGCCGATGTCTTCCCATTCGGAACCTGCCTGAGTTCAACGATGGATATTGATCACACCGAACGCTATCTATCGATGGACTACGGCGGACCGCCAGGCCAAACCCGGCTCAGTAACCTGGGCCCCTTCACCCGTCCCGGTCATCGAGCCGTCACCCACGGTGGTTGGCAGAAACACCAGCCCGAGCCTGGCTACTATGTGCACCGCTCACCCACCGGCTACATCTACCTGGTCACCAACCAAGGCACCCTTACCCTCGGCCGCACCCCATTCAGCGCTGCCATCTGGGAAGCCGCCACGCCGAAGCCAAGCGCAATCTCCGCCTAGCCGACCTTAGGAGGCTCGCTGCCCAAGAGCCGGTGCAGTCGACAAAGCGAGGATGATCAGTGCATGACTATAAGCGAAAGTCCTGTCAAGACCGGCTACGTGCCAGTGAATGATCTTCAGATGTATTACGAGATCCACGGCACGGGACAGCCGCTGGTGTTGTTGCACGGCGCGTTCTCAGCAATTGGCACCTCGTTCGAACGCCTGCTACCCAGCCTTGCGGAGAGTCGACAAGTCGTGGCTTTCGAACTTCAGGGTCACGGGCGCACCGCCGATATTGATAGACCGTTGAGTCTTGAAGCATTAGCCGATGACGTAGTTGCTGCAATCGGTCAACTGGGGCTCGGCAGCGTCGATATCTTCGGCTACAGCACCGGAGCGGCCGTGGCGCTGCACATTGTTCTGCAACATCCCGAGGTCGTGCGCAAGTTGGTGGTCGCCTCAGTTACCTACAACATGGCCGGCGTCCATCCCGGTTTGATGGAGGGATTGGGCGAGATGACGCCCGAGATGATGCATGGCTCGCCGTGGCACGATGAATACCTGCGCCTTGCGCCGCATCCAGAAGACTTCCCCACGCTGTTCGCCAAAAAGACAGCAATGGACCGGCAGATCAAAGACCTGCCGGCCGAAGCGATTAGCGCAATCAAAGCGCCGACTCTGATCATCATCGGAGATTCCGATCTTGTCCGCCCGGAACACGCAGTGGAGATGTTCCGGCTGCTCGGTGGTGGCATCTTTGGCGACACTCCGGCCGGCCTGCCGAATTCACAGCTCGCAATACTTCCGGGCACCTCTCATGTAACGGTGGTGAGCCGCGTTGATCTGCTGCTCCCGATGATCACGTCCTTCCTCGATGCGCCCATGCCGGACACCAAGTGATCATCAGGCCTTCCGCACCACCCGGACGTGAAGCGCCGCCGGAGTTCCAACGAATTCGGCGATCTCATATCCGGCCGGAGCTTGATCAAGGCCTTCCCACAGCCGTTCTCCGCTGCCTAGTAGCAGCGGCGCGTACGCCAGATGCATCTCATCTACCAGCCCGGCGCGCAAATACTGCTGGATCGCTGAGACGCCACCGCCGAGCCGAACATCCCGCCCGTCTGCGGCTTCGTACGCTCGTTCGAGGGCTGCCTCGATTCCGTCGGTAACGAAGTGAAAGACGGTTCCACCCTGCATAGTGATCGATTCACGTGGATGGTGCGTAAGGACGAATGTCTGATGGTGGTACGGCGGCTCGTCGCCCCACCAGCCCTTCCACTCCTCATCGGTCCACTCACCGCGAATAGGTCCAAACATATTGCGGCCCATGATCGTGGCGCCAAAGCCTTCCTCGCCAGCAGCTGCGAAATGATCATCAACGCCTTCGTCTCCGCCCTCTTCGCCGAACATCTTGCGGAATGTCCGAGTCGCGAAGGCCCAGTTGTGAAGCTCCTTCCCGCGAACACCGAGCGGATTGTCAAGACTCTGGTCGGGTCCTGCGCCGAAACCGTCAACGGAGACGCTGAAGTTGTGGACTCGAAGCTTTGGCATGTGCAACCTCCTACGCTGCAAATCTTCTGACGCTCGGCATATGGTGCAACCGGTGCAGTGTGCACTCGCCAAGCGGGTACCGACGGAAGGGAAGGTTTTCGTGAGCGAGCCCGAGATCCCACCGCAGGTCTGGCAACTCGACGCTGCCAGTCTTTCGGACGCGAACAAGGCGCTGCGCATCCTGCCACGTGAGCTCCGTCCATACAACCACGGCCTCCGCATGGTTGGCCGGGCGGTCACGGTCACCGCATCTGCTGACTTGGTTCCGGTCTTGGCCGGCCTGGAACAGTGCAGTGCCGGGGAGGTTCTCGTCGTGGACGCCGGGACCACCGAGCACGCCGTGCTGGGTGAGCTCTTCGCGACGGAGGCGGTTCGGCGTGGCCTGGCGGGCATCGTCGTCTACGGGCTGTGCCGCGACACTGCGACCCTGGCTGAGCTGCCGCTGCCGATCTACTCTCTCGGAACGATTCCCCGCGCGGTCGGAGCGACCGCGCTTCCGATTACCCAACAACCCGTTCGGCTGGGCGACGTTGAGGTTCGTCCTGGCGAGATTTTGGTCGGTGACGATGACGGCATAGTGGTACTGAGCGACGCGGAACTCGACGCTGCACTGGAGACAGCGCAAGCAATCCAGCAACGCGAGGATGCCATCAGGACTGCAATGCGGAACGGCACCTCATTGTTCGACCAGCTGAACTTCCACGAGCATGTCG
>JBKPEY010000024.1:0-2581 GCA_046744405.1 Actinomycetota bacterium | reverse complement strand
TGCCTCAAGCAGCCATTCGGTCCAGGGACTCTCAGGTCCCGGCATCGCCAAATCCAGCAAGTCCTCGCCAGCAGCTGCTGCCGTGCGCGTGGCGTACCAGTCAGACATGATCACGCCATCGAAGCCCCACTCTCGCTTCAGGACGTCACGCTGCAAGATGTTCTCGGTCATGGTCGTGCCATTGACTTGGTTGTACGCGGCCATAACTGCCCAGACGCCCACCGCAACAATCCGTTCGAACGGCGCGAGGTAGAGCTCCCGGAGCACTCGCTCATCGACCAGCGCGTTGACGCTGAACCGGTCGGTCTCGGAATCGTTGGCAACGAAGTGCTTAACCGTGGCCGCCACACCTTCGGCTTGCAGCCCCGTCACGTACGCCGTGCCGATCAGGGCCGTCAACTCGGGATCTTCACTGAAGCACTCGAAATGACGGCCGCCGTACGGCGTGCGGTGCAGATTGACCGTCGGCGCCAACAAGGCATCCACACCCTTTCGCCGCGCTTCACTGGCGAGCAGCCGACCCATCCGCTCGACCCGAACCGGATCCCAGCTGGCGGCCAGGGCCGTTGGGGAGGGCACATTGGCCGATGGGCTGCGCTCATCCCAGGTCTCTCCGCGGACTCCAGCCGGACCGTCGGAGGTCACAAGCCGGCGCAGACCGATGTCCGGCATCGGGTGCAACGACCAGATGTCAGCGCCGGTCATCAGCCGCACCTTTTGCTCGAGGCTCAGCTGCGCCAGCCGGCCGGTGAGTTCAGCTTCATGATCAACTGCGGTGGTCTGGGTCATAGAGGTCATCGTCTCAGTCAGCTCCGGCCGCCGCTACGGTGAGGGCATGCCTTCGCCAGAACTCGAAATCTCCGCTGCGACGCTGGCAAGCGAATGCGAGCGGCTGCTTGACTTCGGGCGGCACTTTCCTCATCCGTTGGGTGGCGCCGCCTGGCTGGATACCCGCGGCAGACCGGATCTCTCGCGCCCGGTATACACCTGGATCACGGCCCGGATGCTGCATGTTTACGCCCTTGGTCAGCTGCTCGGACGTACCAGCGATGCTGATCTTGCAGCGCAGGCTCTCGCCGGACTGACCGGGCGGCTCCGTGACGGGAGAAGCGGCGGTTGGCTGACGAGCGTCGACGACAGAGACACCAGTCCTGATGAGAAGGCCTGCTACGCGCACGCCTTTGTGGTGCTTGCCGCCTCGTCAGGCACGGTGGCTGGCTTGGCTGGCGCTCGGGACCTGCTTAGCGAGGCGCTTGAGGTGTGGGATCGGTGGTTCTTCGATGACCTGGCCGGCATGTTCGTGGACTCCTGGAATCGCGACTTCACACGTCTCGACGACTACCGGGGTGTCAATGCCAATATGCATGCGGTCGAAGCACTGCTCGCCGCAGCCGATGTCACCGGTGATCATGGATGGCGGGGGAGGGCTCTGGAGATCGCACGCCGGGTGGCACTGGAATTCGCCGAGCCACAAGCATGGCGGATTCCAGAGCACTTCGATTCGCACTGGCATCCACAGCTGGATTACCACCACGATCGGCCAGATGATCAATTTCAGCCGTACGGCGTGACTGTCGGACACGGACTGGAGTGGTCTCGATTGCTACTGCATCTGGAGGCGTCGTTGGCCAGTCCACCTGACTGGCTGCTGCCAGCCGCGGCAGGCCTGTTCGATCGTGCTGTCGCCGACGGCTGGGCGGTCGATGGAGCGGAGGGCTTTGTCTACACCACCGATTGGGATGGCACGCCAGTGGTCCGAGACAGGATGCACTGGGTTGTTGCTGAGGCGATCGCCGCCGGCGCGGCGCTGCAAGCCCGGACCGGCGATGATCGTTATGCCGCGCTCGTCGCCACGTGGTGGGCGTACGCCGAGCGCTACCTCCTCGACCGGAACTACGGTTCGTGGCACCATCAGCTCGACGCCACCAATTCCGTGATCGAAACCGTTTGGCCAGGCAAACCCGATCTCTATCACGGGGTGCAGGCCACCCTCATCCCACGCCTACCGCTTGCCCCCAGCTTGGCTACCGCCCTGAATCAGTCGAGCGCCTCCGCGCGGTAAAGGATCGCATGATCGGGATGCATGTTGGCAGAGGCGGCCGGGCGATGGCATCGAGGCCGCGCGTGGTCGATGTGAGAAAGGATCAGCGCTTCGATATCGGCAACCTCGAGTGTGCCCAGGTCCGCGCCCCAGATGGCGGGTAGGTGCCAGTTGGAGATATCGAGTACTAGGGAGACACCCTCGGACCGGAGCGCGATTACGCAGTTGGCACGTTCAACCATGGCCCAATCCTTAGTCTTGAGCGCGATTGCCGGGCATTCACGCTAGCTGCTCGACTAACAGCAACGTCGCTCCCAGATCCCGCAGCCTGGCAAGCAACCCGTAGAGGGCCGACTGATCGGATAAGGGCCCGACCAGCTCAGTCGTGCCATCATCGGTTTGAGTAAGAGTGAGTTCGTCGAACCAGACGGTCCACGTTGGGTCCAGGTGACCGCGGACGCGTACGCGGTACTGCATGGGCGATGCATCCCGGGTAGTCATGCCGGCCTCCTGATGCGCAGGCGGAATGAGTGGCGACGC
>JBKPEY010000064.1:0-15444 GCA_046744405.1 Actinomycetota bacterium | reverse complement strand
CTGCTGCGTCATCTGGGCTTCCCGTTCCGGGCGAACTAAGAAGGAAAGGAAGACATGGCCAAAACAGCACTCAGAGTGAAGCAGGCTCGCAAGCCGAAGTTCGGGGTACGCGCCTATACGCGATGCCAGAGGTGCGGCCGCCCAAAGGCGGTCTATCGCAAGTTCGGCTTGTGTCGCATCTGCTTGCGGGAGATGGCACACAAGGGCGAGCTGCCCGGTATCACGAAGTCGTCGTGGTGATCTTGATGCTTGATTCGAATCTCATCGTCGCCGCGCTCGGAGCAAACGGTCGGGCTCGACAGGGCCGCCCCTGGGCCGGCCCCCCGAGCAGGAGCAGGCGCCGTCGTACGGCTGCTCAGGACGCGACTGCCGCAGCGCCAAACCTCGACATCGACTCAACGGAACAGGTCCTGACGGAAACCACTCCGAGAAAGTAGAACCCCCAACCCATGACCATGACAGATCCGATTGCGGACATGCTGACCCGGATCCGGAACGCCAGCCAGGCGTACCACGAGACGGCGATCATGCCGCATAGCAAGATCAAAGTTGGCATTGCTGAGATCTTGACCAACGAGGGCTATATCGCCGGTTACGCGGTGAACGAGCCCGACGAAGGCCACGTCGGCAAGACATTGTCGATCACCTTGAAGTACGGCCAGAACCGAGAGCGTTCGATCGCCGGGGTGCGCCGGATCTCCAAGCCAGGCTTGCGGGTGTACGCCAAGTCGAGTGGCCTTCCGAAGGTGCTCGGTGGTCTCGGCATCGCCATCATCTCAACCTCACAGGGCCTGTTGACCGATAGGCAGGCGCACAACAACGGCGTGGGCGGCGAAGTCGTCGCGTACGTGTGGTGAGTGGCGGAACGAGGAGGTAGAGAAGTGTCGCGCATTGGCAAGATGCCTGTTCCCGTTCCCGCCGGCGTCGAGGTAACCGTCGACGGTCAGCTGGTCAAGGTCCTGGGCCCCAAGGGTTCACTCGAGCATCGCGTCGCCGAGCCGATCAAGGTCGCGCGTGGGGACAACGGTGAACTGGAGGTCACCCGGCCCGACGATGAGCGGGTGAGCAAGTCGTTGCATGGGCTGACGCGGACGTTGGTCGCGAACATGGTGGCGGGTGTGACGTCTGGCTATGAGAAAAAGCTCGAGATCGTCGGGGTCGGCTACCGAGTCGTCTCGAGAGGGCCGACGGAGCTGGAGTTCGCGCTGGGCTACAGCCATCCGGTCAAGGTAACCGCGCCTGAGGGCATCACCTTCAACGTCGAGACACCAACCAGGTTCTCGGTCCTCGGCATTGACAAGCAACGAGTCGGAGAGGTTGCGGCCAACATCCGCAAGATTCGCAAACCCGAGCCGTACAAGGGCAAAGGTGTGCGATACGCCGGTGAGAGAGTCCGTCGCAAGGTTGGAAAGGCTGGTAAGTGACGATGGCGGTATCGCTGTCTCAACACAAGCGCATGGCGCCAAAGAGTGCTGCGCGCGCCCGGCGGCAGATTCGGGTACGCAAGAAGGTCTTTGGTGCGACCCAGCGTCCGCGACTGGTAGTCACTCGGTCCGCACGGCATATCTCCGCTCAAGTCATCGACGACACTCAGGGACGTACGCTTGCCTCCGCTTCCACCATGGAGGGCCCGCTCCGAGCGGCGAGTGGGGATAAGTCAGAAAAGGCCAAGCAGGTTGGTGGTCTCATTGCCGAGCGTGCCAAGGCTGCCGGCATCGAAAAGGTGGTCTTCGATCGCGCCGGATATTCCTACCACGGACGCATTGCGGCGCTGGCAGACGGTGCCCGCGAGGGCGGCCTCGGTTTTTAAGCGGAAGGTAGAGCAAATTGACTGGAACCCAGCGCCGCGGTAGTGGTGCCGGCGGAGAGCGTCGTGGCCGTGACGATCGTCGTGGTCAGGCTCCCGAGAAGAGCAACTACATCGAGCGCGTGGTGGCGATCAATCGGGTAGCCAAGGTCGTTAAGGGTGGCCGCCGGTTCTCCTTTACCGCGCTCGTTGTGGTCGGCGATGGCGACGGCAATGTCGGCGTCGGCTACGGCAAGGCAAAGGAGGTGCCTGCGGCGATCGCCAAGGGCGTGGAGGAGGCCAAGAAGCACTTCTTCAACGTGCCACGGATTCAGGGCACCATCCCACACCCTGTGCAGGGGGAGAAGGCGGCAGGTGTCGTGCTGCTGCGTCCGGCTTCTCCGGGTACCGGAGTCATCGCTGGCGGTTCTGCTCGTGCAGTGCTGGAGTGCGCCGGCGTACGCGATGTCTTGGCAAAGTCGCTCGGTTCACCGAACGCCATCAACGTCGTGCATGCGACGGTGGCCGCACTGCAGAGTTTGGAGCAGCCGGAGGCTGTGGCCAAGCGCCGCGGCAAGGCTGTGGAGGATGTGGCACCAGCAGCCTTGCTGAAAGCCCGTGAGGCGGTGAGCTCATGATGACGCAGCTGAAGATTCGTCAGGTGCGGAGCGCTGTTGGCGGCAAGCAGTACCAGCGGGACACTTTGCGGACCTTGGGCCTGAAGCGGATCGGCGACTCCTCCACGCGCGAGGATCGGCCGGAGGTTCGCGGCATGATCAAAAAGGTTGCCCATCTGGTGGCCGTGGAGGAGGTCGACTGATATGACGCTGAAGGTCCATCATCTTCGGCCAGCACCGGGGGCCAAGAGCGCTAAGATCCGTGTTGGCCGCGGCGAGGCCGGCAGGCGGGGCAAGACAGCTGGTCGCGGCACCAAGGGCTCGGGCGCTCGTCACAATGTGCCGGAGAACTTTGAAGGTGGCCAGATGCCGCTGCATATGCGGCTGCCGAAGTTGCGTGGCTTCAAGAACCCGTTCCGCGAGGAATACCAGGTAGTGAATGTGGAACGTCTGGGCCAGTTGTTCCCAGACGGCGGCACAGTCGGTGTCGCAGATCTCGTCGCAGCCGGCGCAGTACGCCCTGGCGTACGGGTCAAGATCCTGGGTACGGGAAGCATCTCTGCCGCGCTGCATGTCACCGCGGACGCCTTTTCCGGCTCGGCGAAGGAGAAGATCGCCGCTGCTGGTGGCAGCGCGACCCAGAACTAAGCATTTCGAGAATCGCGTTAGTGCGGGTGGCTGGCAGCCTGAGTCTTGCTTGCGGGTTGAGGCCTGGGTCCGAACGCCGTGAGGAATCTGTCTCGGAATGCGTCCATTCGCCAGACCGGGGCACGTGGATTGGGCTTGAGGCCAGGCTGCCAACCCCACTGCGAGATGCGCGACAGCACCGCTCGGTCGCGGGCGAGGATGCTGATCGGTACGTCGCGGCTGACTCCGTAGCCGGTCACGATGGGCGAGGGCTGATGATCACCAAGGAAAATGATCACTAGATTGTCATCGCCATAGGTCTCCACATAGGAAATAAGGCTGCTCAGTGAGTATTCGATCGAGGCTCGGTAGTCGGCGCGTACCCGCCCTGATTTCCTGGTCAAGATTGCTTCGGGTGGATCATTGGCGGTCGCCATGCCCTCGAAGACCGAGCCGTCACCGACCTCGGCCCAGTTGACCAGGCGCGGTATTGGCTCCCAGGGCGCATGGCTGGAGACCAGAGTGATCTCTGCCATGACCGGCTGGCGGTTCGGCCTGGCATGCTCGGTGCGTTCGAATCTCAGCAGGGTGTATTGATCCGGCATGCTGGCCCAGCTGAACCGCGGACCTTTGTATCCCATCTGCTTTGCGTCAAACACCCGGTCATAACCCAGGGCTTGGCTCCCGGGCCAGCCCGCATCGTTGCCTGGCATGACGCCGACAGTGTCCCACCCGGCGCGCCGGAAGGCCTGAGTGAGCGTCAGGCGCTGACTGGAGGCAAAGCTGTCGTAACGCGATTGTCTGTCGAGCCATAACCCTGAGAGCAATGTGCCGTGCGCGAGCCAGCTGCCACCGCCGGCCGTCGGTGAGGTCAGAAAGGCGCTCCGGGAATCGAAGCCAGCTCCCTGAAGGCGACGATTCCCAGAGTCGAGCACCGCCCCCACCTGGGATGCGAATTCTGGGTCCTCGATGGCGCTACGCCCGTAGGACTCGACGAAAGCCAGCACGACATCCTTGCCTCGCAGCGCCGTCAACAGCTCGTCGTCGGGTGTGTTGGCGAAGGCATCGGCGTTCGGGGCGAGGGCTTCCTGCTCGTGCGCATTCGTGCCCGCCGGCGGCTGACGGTCCTCCAGATACTCGGCGTAGCTCACAATTGCGACGGGCACACCCGGAACGATGTGGGTGCCGAACACTGCGCAACTGAGCCAGAGAGCAGCAAGCAAGACGATCGCACGGCTCGCGGCCGAATTGTGACGGGCTGCCGCGTCAGTCAGCCTCTGTACCGACTTGGTCACCACGATGACCAGACTGGTGCAGAAGATGATGGCCGCCGCTAGGCAGCCGATCGCTGAAAATGGGCCAATGGCGCCGGCAAGGAACCTCATGGCGTCGTTGAGAAAGGTCCAGTCGGCCGCCGGATCGAAGGGCCGAGCAAGCACGGCTAAGAAGCCCATATCAAGCAGCTTCAGAATGGCTAGCAGACCTAGACCCACGCCGAGTAGCAGAGCCCCCACCCAGCGCACCTTTTCCGGCAGCATCAGCAGCAGGGCGAGGCCGAGAACTGCCTCCAGCGGGATGCGAACAAACGTGCTTGGCGTCAGTCGGCCGAGATCATTCGGAGCAAGCAAAACAAGCAGGATCACGCAGCAGGCCAGCGTGATCCTCAGGCCGGCCGCGGGCCAGTGTGCGCCTTGAGCCAGGCGAAAGGTGCGGTTCGCCCGATGGCAAGCTGCAGGGAGGTCATCACCCACCTGTGGCGAGGCCTGGCGACTGGCTCTCACTACACCTGCCTTCCTATTTGTGCGGAGCGTCGGCTCGAGCGTCTGACGGGTGACGGCACTGATGACGGCACACTGATACGGCACTGATAATGGCACTGCCCGCTAGACGCAGGCGCACACATCATGGCAAGTCCCGTGTCCAGGCACCAGATGAGGTTTTTCGGATAAGACGGTGCCGACCTCTGGAAAGCTCATCTCACACGAAGGCGATCCAGCGCATCGGGACGATGCAGGGTTCGTAGCCGGTTCTTGATAAAGTCGGTCGGTCCTGTTCGCGTAACCCGCCTAGAGTGGCAAGGCGCAAGCAGTTCAGCGCGGCGTACAGGATTGTCACGAGAGAGGGAGGCACGGGTGCTCGCGGCCTTTGCCAATGCGTTCCGAACCCCGGATCTACGCAAGAAGATCTTCTTTACTCTCGCCATCCTCGCGATCTTCCGCCTCGGTTCGATCATCCCGACGCCAAACGTCAATGTGAAGCAGGTGAACTTCTGCCTCAAGCAGGCGACCACCGGCGAACAGCAGGGCCTGTACTCCCTCATCAACCTCTTCTCCGGCGGTGCGCTGCTGCAGCTGGCGATTTTCGCGCTGGGCATCATGCCCTACATCACGGCCAGCATCATCTTGCAGCTGCTTACCGTGGTGATTCCCCGGCTGGAAGCGCTCAAGAAAGAAGGCCAGTCCGGGCAAGCCAAGATCACCCAGTACACCCGCTATCTCACACTGGTGCTGGCGGTGCTCAACTCAACCGCCTTCGTCACCGTCGCGGTGAACGACCGGCTGTTCACCGGATGTCCCGGGCTGGTGTACAGCAAAGACATCTTTCCTGTGATCGTCATGATTTTGACGATGACGGCCGGCACCGGCGTCATTATGTGGCTCGGTGAGCTGATTACCGAACGCGGCGTCGGCAACGGAATGTCGGTGCTGATTTTCACCCAGATCGCGGCGACATTCCCCAGCGCCCTGTGGAGCATAAAGGTGGCTCGCCCTGGCTCGCAGGGTTGGGTCATCTTCCTCCTCGTCATCGGACTGGGTCTGCTGGTAATGCTCGGAGTGATCTTCGTCGAGCTGTCCCAGCGCCGTATCCCTGTGCAGTACGCCAAGCGCATGGTGGGCCGCAAGATGTTCGGGGGGACTACTACCTACATCCCGATCAAGGTCAACCAAGCCGGCGTCATCCCTGTCATCTTCGCCTCGTCGCTGCTGTATCTGCCGGCCCTCTACGCCCAGTTCCGGCCCGACGACAAGTTCTCGTCATGGATCAGCGCGAACTTCGTCAAGGGCGACCATCCGATCTACATCATCAGCTTCTTCCTGCTGATCGTGTTCTTCGCTTACTTCTATGTCGCGATCACCTTCAACCCGACCGAGGTCGCGGACAACATGAAGAAGTACGGGGGCTTCATTCCGGGCATCCGTGCCGGAAAGCCGACCGAGGACTACCTGGGCTTCGTCTTGTCCCGCTTGACGTTCCCGGGCTCGCTGTATCTCGGATTGATTGCCTTACTGCCCTCAATTGCGTTCATCCTCCTGAACGCCAATCAGAACTTCCCCTTCGGTGGCACCTCGATCCTGATCATCGTCGGTGTTGGCCTCGATACGGTGAAACAGATCGAGAGCCAGCTCCAGCAGCGCAACTATGAAGGGTTCCTCCGCTAATGCAACTTGTCATCATGGGCCCTCCTGGCGCAGGCAAGGGCACGCAGGCCGCGCTGATCGCTGAGCACTATGCAATCCCGGCGATCTCGACAGGCGACATGTTCCGTGCCATGAAGACTGCCGATACGCCGCTGGCCCGACAGGTCCGGGAGATCATGGAATCCGGTGGATATGTCAGCGACGAGATCACCAACGCGATCGTTGCGGATCGGCTGGGGCATTCGGACTGCAAGTCGGGCTTCCTGCTTGACGGCTATCCGCGTACCCTGCAGCAAGTGCAGACCCTCGACGACTATCTCGCCGAGACCACGCGCCCTCTGAGCGCCGTCATTTCGCTCGTGGCGGACGTCGACGAAGTGGTCGCACGCCTGCTCAGGCGGGCCGTGATCGACGGCCGCTCCGACGACAACGAGGAGACCATCCGGGTACGCCTGCAGGTCTATGCGGAGCAGACGGCGCCGCTTCTTGATGTCTACCGCTCGCGCGGCGTACTTGTCGAGATTGACGGCCACGGCGAGGTCCAGGAGGTTTCGAAACGCATTTTCGCTGCCTTGGAGGCTCGCGGCGAGCGTCGGGCCCCAGAACTGGTTTAAGGCCTGAACTCGTTTAGGCCTGGGCGGCGATGCTGATCAGGCCAGCGGCACCGTCCACCGTGATCAGCTGGCCAGTTTCGATCTTGTGTGTCGCATCAGGTACTCCAACAACGGCAGGAATCCCGTACTCTCGCGCCACAACTGCGCCGTGAGAGTTTGAGCCACCCATCTCCATAACGAGCCCACCGGCTGTCAGGAACAGCGGAGTCCAGCCCGGATCTGTAGAAGGCGCGACCAAGATCTCACCTGGCTCCAGATGGGCGCCGACCGGATCAAGCACTACTCGGGCCCGTCCGGTGACCGTGCCGGTCGAGGCGGGACTTCCGGCCAGAGACCCGTCTGACACCGACATTTGCGATTCTGGGGTCCCGGCGGCCACCGCCTCCGGCTCGGTCCCGTCAGAAAGCAGCAGGCGGGGAATATGCCGCCGCTTCAGCTCCTGCTGGTATGCCTCCCGGCGCTCGGCGACAAGTGTCCGCAGGTCCTCACCTGTCAACCCTCGGCGGGCCTCACCCAGGTCGAGAAAGAACACATCGTCGACCTGATCGATCACCTTCTGGGCAGCGAGCTCGCTGCCGACCGCCTTCAGATGGTGCCGCATTTCACCAAGCGCGGTGACCAACAGAAACTTCGGTGCCTCCCGGAGGCCGACGAGCTGGCGTACCCGTCGCAGTGTCCAGCCAGCCAGCCTCGCTCGAAGCCAGCTGTGCTCGGCGACGCGGCTGGTGAGACTGACGATCATGGCCTCTGCCTTCGCCTCGCCCGCTCGAAACTGGGTAGCCGGGTCAAGATCATCTGTGTTGAGACGTAGATAGTTGCTGATCACGCCGAGGAGATGGCTGGGATCGTCTGACCAACGCGGCATGCCGAGGTCGATCTCGGCTACTGCGCGCTGGCCGAAACGGCGTAAGAACCCTTGGAGGCCGCGCTGGGCCACCGGGGGCAGTGAACGTTCGCGATAGCGCTCCAGCAACTCGGGCACCGCTAAGTCGGTGAAGACCCTCCGAGACTCCTCGTCATTTCGGATCTGTTGAGTCAGCTCCCAGAGCTTCAAGTCCATCTCGGTTGTGATGTTGTGCGGCAATCCACGCAACACCTCTTGAATCTCACCGGGTTGAGCTACATCACGAAGCAGCCGACGAGACGCTCCCAACATCAACAAGCCACCGACTGCGTACGCGAACGTCCGCGGCATGAGCAAGAACATCTCACCGAGTTTCTGCTCGACGAAGTCGAGGCGTTGGGACGCCGTAGCATCGGCCGGTAGGGTCAGAGCCCGGCGGAGTCGGCGCTCCGTGGCTGCGATCCCGCGGTAAGCCCATTCCGGATTGATAAGTCCGCCCACCACGCGTACCGGGACCCTGTTACGGATCAAAGCGCCGACAATGTGGCGCAGTACGGTGTGGTCCCGAGACTCGATCAGCGAAAACTCCGGCCGCTCCGCGAGCTTCTTCAGAACCGCGGAGGCGCGCGCCTCCATAACGCCGAAGACGCCGATCACCACCCGACGGCCCAGACGATTGCGTAGTGCGCTGGTGATATCCAGATAGATCCGCTGGCCGAGGGCATGCAACGCGGGCGGCCCAGCCAGCGGTTCGGCGGGAGGCATTTTGAGCGCGGTGGCCACCGAGGTGCCGATCAACCGGATTGCAGCAATGCCCATCGGTGTGATCGGTCTGGTCAGTCCCTGCGCCAGACTGAGGCACATCAGCACGCGCAGGCCGGGACGATCAGTTTGCGCCAAGGGATACAAAGTGGTGATCGGCCGGGCCTGGGTCAACCAAAAAGTGCCTTCAGAATCGAGTGCCCATTCGGTGTCCTGCGGCGAGCCGTACTGTTGCTGGACGTGCCGACCAAGATCAACAAGTTGTCCCAGCTGCTGGTCGTCCAGACAGGCTTCTGAGCTCCGGTCGGCCAGCTCGTGATGGACGGTGCCTCCCCCAGGGAGGCTGGTGATCATCATCCGCTTATCGCCCAATCGACGGGCCACGACTTCGTGGTCGACTGAGTTGATAACAAAGTGGTCCGGGTTCACGGCGCCGGAAACCACGGCCTCGCCAAGACCAGAGCTGGCGTCGATCACGGTTTCATTGCGGCTGCCCGTGACGGGGTTGGCGGTGAACATCACGCCGGCGGCGGTAGCGTCGACCATCCGCTGGACAACAACGGCCAGCGCGACGCTTCGGTGATCAATGCCATTGGCATTTCGGTAGCTCACGGCACGATCAGTCCATAGCGAGGCCCAGCAGCGGCGGACCGCGTCCAGCAACGCCGCTGAGCCGATCACATTGAGGTAGGTGTCTTGTTGCCCGGCGAAGCTGGCGTACGCGAGATCCTCGGCTGTGGCAGAGGAGCGTACGGCCACTGCCTCGTTATCCCCTAGAGCCCGATAGTGGTCGGCAAGCGCAGCACGCAGCTCGTCGGATGGCTCCAGTGCGAGCACTCGGCGGCGCGCCTCCTCGGCGGCAACGACCGCCTCAGAGCCGGTCGCGTCGGCCAGCTTTGCCATCAAGTCATCCAGACGGTCCGCAACCACACTTCGATAGGCCTCGGTCGTGACACAAAAGCCACCCGGTACGGGCAGTCCGCCGGCGCTCATCACTCCCAGGTTGAGCGCCTTGCCGCCTACCAGATTGATCATGGTCGAGTCGACATCGGACAGGTCAACCAGCAGCGCCATAGACAGACGATAGAGCCCACCGAGGCAGAATTCAACAGTTGGTGAATTAGCTGCTGAGTAACCTTTCGCAACGTGACCCAGTTTCCACAGACGCGCCGCGACGACGTGGTGGATGTGCTGCATGGACAGCAAATCGCCGACCCATACCGCTGGCTCGAAGATCCGGATTCGGACGAGACTGCCGACTGGGTCAAGCGCCAGAACGAATTTACCGCCGCCTATCTAGACGCGGTATCCGACCGGCCATGGTTTCTCAACACCATGCAGCAGATCATGAGTCAGCCGCGAGCAGGCGTGCCGTTCAAGCGCGCCGGCCACTATTTCGTCAGTAGGAATGACGGCAACCAGAACCAGGACGTGATCTACGTCGCCCCGTCGCTGGCTGAGTTACTGGCGGGCGGCCGCGTGCTGGTTGATCCCAACACCTTCTCCGAGGATGGCACGAGCTCCCTGACCAGCCTGACGGTGAGTGGGAACGGTGAGCTCGTGGCCTATGGCGTCAGCGAGGGGGGTAGCGACTGGACGACTTTCCACCTATTGCGCCTGGTCACCGGAGACCCGGTGGACGATGCGCTGATCCAGACCAAGTTCTCCGAGGCGGAATGGCTGCCAGATCACCGCTGTTATGTGTACACCCACTTTGATCATGAGGGTGATGCGGACGGTACTCAGACGGCTGCGCTGACCGGACCCAAGCTGCGGTTGCACCGCATTGGTGATCCGCAAGATCGCGACGAACTGATCTTGGAGTTTCCAGACAATGATCAGTTGATCTTCTGGGCAGAGATCACAGATGACGACCGCTATCTGGTGGTCAGCATTGTGGAAGGCACCGAGAACAAGAACCGATTGTGGGTCTATCCGATCACTCCGGGGGAGCGCAGTGAGCTCGGCACTCCGATCAAGATCATCGATGAGCCGATCGCAGAGTTTGTGCTTGCCGGCTCGGATGCTGGCATTGTCTATCTTCGAACGGACCTCGAGGCTGAAGCCGGGCGGCTGGTAGCCGTCGATCTTGCGAACTTCGTCGACAGTGGAGAGGTTCGCTGGCAGGAGGTCGTCGCAGAGTCCGAACACACGCTGGTCGAGGCGAGGGCGGCCGGCGATGGATTTCTGCTCGGATACCTCGCCGATGCGCAGCCGCTGATCGTCAACGTCGGACTCGATGGTGGTTCTCGGCGGATTGTCGAGGTGCCTGGCGGTGCCGTCGTCGGGTTGAATGCCAAGCGCGGCGATCAAGAGGCGTTCGCCGGTCTCTCCTCGGTCACCTCGCCTACCGTCAGCTATCTCATCGACACTGGTTCATCCCAGGTGATCTCTCTGGCAGGCCTTGTGCAGCCGCGCGCAGAGAAGTTCACCGCCCCCGAGACTGTCGTGGAGCGTCGTTGGGCGAGCAGTAAGGACGGTACGTCGGTCCCGTACTTTTTGATCGCTCCGGTTGATCTCGACCGGTCGAAACCCCAACCGACTCTGCTCTACGGGTACGGCGGCTTCAAGATCCCGGTACTCGCTGACTATCGACCCGGTTGGCCCTGCTGGCTGGCCGCGGGCGGCCTGTTGGCGATCGCCAACCTGCGGGGTGGGGGAGAGTTCGGTACGGCCTGGTATGAGGGCGGCCGTCTCGCATCCAAACAGAACGTCTTCGATGACTTTGTCGCAGTCGCCGAAGACCTGAAACAGACTGGAGTGACGAGCACCCAACGACTAGCGCTGCACGGCCGTAGCAATGGTGGCTTGCTGATAGGTGCGGTGATGACGCAGCGTCCTGACCTAGCAGCGGTAGCGTTGCCGGCCGTCGGCGTCCTCGACTTGCTGCGCTTCCATCTGTTCACGATCGGCGCCGCCTGGATCTCCGATTACGGAAACCCTGACGATCCGGAGCAGTTCGCTGAAGCTCTCGCGTACTCGCCGCTGCACAATGTCCGGCCTGGCGTTCGCTATCCGGCCACTATGGTGCTCACCGGTGATCATGACGATCGGGTGGTGCCGCTGCACAGCCACAAATTCACAGCCGCCCTACAGCATGCACAGGCTGGCGATCAGCCGATCCTGACTCGCATTGAGGTCTCGACAGGTCACGGGCTCGGCAAGCCCACTGCCCTTATCGCGGCGGAATGGGCCGACCTGCTGGCCTTTGCGGCTGACCACACCGGCCTGTGTCCGAGGGACCAGGTAAGTTCGCAACCATGACTGTTGCCGTTGACGACGAGGTCTTTACTTCGCTGGTTGAGCCATTGCGCAGGGAGCTGACGGTTCACTGCTATCGCATGTCGGGCTCGGTTCAAGACGCCGAAGATCTGGTTCAAGAGACGTACTTGCGAGCCTGGCGCGGCTTTTCTGACTTCGAGAACCGTTCCTCGGTGCGCACCTGGATGTATCGGATTGCCACGAATGTCTGCCTCACCGCGTTGGATGGCCGGGCTAGGCGGCCGATGCCAACCGGTCTTGGACAGCCCAATTCGGATCCGTACGGTGCTTTGGATTCTCGACCGGAGGTGCCCTGGCTGGAGCCGGTTCCGGACTCGGTGGTCTGGGGCGGTCCAGTCGATGATCCAGCTGCCGAGGTCGTCGATCGGGAAAGTGTCCGGCTCGCCTTCATTGCGGCTTTGCAGCATCTCACGCCCCCGCAGCGGGCGATCTTGATCTTGCGCGACGTCCTGGCCTGGCAGGCCAGCGAGGTGGCAGCACTGCTCAACATGTCAACGGCCGCTGTCAACAGCAGTCTGCAGCGGGCCAGAGCACAGGTGCACAAGCTTGACTCCGAAAGTCCAGACCAGGCGCTTGACGACGAGCATGCGAAGAGACTGCTCGCTGACTATGTCGCCGCCTTTGAGAACTACGACGTCAAGCGGATCGTTGAGCTGCTCACCGAAGATGCCGTCTGGGAGATGCCGCCGTTCGTCGGCTGGTACCAGGGGGCAGAAGCGATTGGGCACTTGATCGAGAGGCATTGTCCGGCGGAAGCGCCTGGTGACCAGGTCATGGTGCCTACGTCCGCGAATGGGCAGCCGGCGCTTGCCTTGTACATGAAACGGCCGGATGGAACTTATGGCGCCTTCCAGCTGCAAGTGCTGACTTTGACCGAGAAGGGCGTGTCGCACGTTGGCTGCTTCTTCGACACAACACTGTTTGAGAAGTTCGGGCTGCCAGAAGTTGTGGTCAGGTAAGAACTACTGCAGAGCCGATGTCAGGCGCATCACATTGTCGATGTAGCGCTTCCACAGCGGCCTTTGCAGCCATTCCTGAAGCGTCAGCTCATGAGACAACGAGCGATAATGATCTTCTACCTGTCGCATGGCGGTGGTAAGGGAACGACTGACGCACATCACCGAGATCTCGAAGTCCAAGTTGAATGATCGGATGTCCAAGTTGCTGGATCCGATGACCGCGACATCGTCGTCGACTGAGAAGTGTTTGGAATGCAAGACGAACGGAGCAGGGTAGAGATAGATCTTGACCCCCGCACTCAACAACGTCTTGTAGTAGGAGCACTGCGCGTGGTGAACCATGAATTGATCACCCTGCTCACCGACGAAAAGCTCCACGTCGATACCGCGCTGCGCTGCCGTGGTAATGGCGTACAGCAGCGAGTCATCGGGTACGAAGTAGGGACTGGTGATCGACAGCCGGCGTTGCGCTGAATAGATCAGCGAGTTGAACAGGCGCAGGTTGTTCTCGTCCGGAAAACCGGGTCCGCTGGGCACCACTTGACAGATGACGTCGCCAGGTTCGGTTTCGTACGAATGAGGCTGTACATCCTCACGAAGCTGCTCATAGGTTTCGAGATACCAATCGGTGGCAAAGACCACATCGAGAGAGAACACCACCGGGCCGTCGAGCCGCATGACCAGTTCACGCCACTTACGGCCGGCTCGTTCATGCTTGCGATTGTGATAGCTGGAATCGATCATGTTCAGCGAACCGATGAAACCTACCCGGCCGTCGACGACGACGATCTTGCGGTGGTTCCTCAGGTCGGGTCGGCGCCATCTACCCTTCAATGGCTGGATCGGCAGCATGGGGTGCCATTCGATCGCGGTCTGCTGCAACCTCTTGATCATGTTCCGATAACCGGGGATGCGAACTGTGCCGATGTGATCGAACATCAGCCGCACTTTCACACCACGAGCAGCTACCTCGGCGAGGGCGTCGAAGAATTCACTAGTCGTTGAGTCCCAGCTCATGATGTAGAACTCGACGAGCACATACCGTTCCGCAGTACGGACCTCACGTGCCATCGCTGCGATCGCTTCGTCGTAATCACTGAACAGGTCAGCCTTGTTACCGCCGACGGAAGGGAGCCAGCCCAGCCGCCGGTTGAGCACGACCAGGGTGTTCAATGTGGACCCGGCGGGGACGGGCAGCAGGTCGTCGGTTTGTGAGGTGAGCGCTCCGCTGATCACCTCGCCGGCGGCGGCCTGTCGGCGTCGGCGCCCACGATCGACGAATGGGCTCCCAATCAGCCAGAACGCAACGATGCCCACCACTGGGAGAAACAAGATGAGTAGCAACCAGGCCGTTGCCGAGGATGGCCGGCGTCCTTCTGGCACGAGGCCGAGAGCCACCACCTTGATTGCAAGATCGAGAAGGTAGAGCGCCACGGTTAGATAAGGTCACGTTGGTCGCCGTCGCCATGGCCGACAGTCTCCCCGCTTTGGCTGCCGAACGGCAGCACGTTGGCCGAGTAGCCTGGATGAGTGAGCAGTAATCTGCCGATTTCGTCGCCCTACCGGAGCAAGCCGGACGCTCCCGTCACCGACACCGAACGTGATCGGCTGAACGCCAGACTGAATGCTGCCTACACTGCAGGCGCGCTGCAGCAGGAGGATTATCAGGCCCGCCTGGATCTGTTGTTTGCGGCGCAGCGGCTCGGTGAACTGGTGCCGGTCGTCGAGGGACTACCGCCGCTGCCAACTCATTCCAGCCCAGCGATCGTCGCAGACTCAGACGGACAGCCGGGGGAGTTGTCAGAGTCCCGACCGCCGGGACGATTGACCGCCGTCGTCGTCGGAGGCGTGGCCGCCGCACTTCTGCTTATCGCAATCTTGCTCGTGCTGTTGATCTAGTGCTGCAGCCTGCACTCGTTCCAAACGGCATGCTCTAAAAGCGCCACACATCCGGTCGGCCGGGTCGCTCCGAATACGTTTCGAAGTTGACCTGACGATGGATATTTAAAATGGCTAATGTGCCCCGGCAACACATCACTCAGCAGAAGATCGCTGAGCACGTACAGCGCCTGGGCGAGCTCTATCCACCGATTCGGTTGGATTCGGTTGATCGGACGATCAAACAGCCGTTGCTGGTAGCCAAGAGATTTGGGCGTGTGATCGACTATCTCGCCCGAGTAGAGCTGGAGGTTGATCGTAATGTGCTGGAGCTGCTCGTCCTGCTACCTGAGGCTGATGAGACCAACAAGACCTTCTACGCCGATGTCTGGCAGCCGCAGGAAATTCAGCACGGGTTGATTTTGGACCGACTGCAACAAGATCTTGGCAGGGCTCCCGCGGAGCCACAGCTGGAGCTGTCGTTCGGGATCAAGATCTTGGGGGCGCTGGCTCACTTGAAGCCCATTCAAGACATCGCGAAGCTGATGTACTTCCTTACCGGTGCCAGCACCGAACGGCAAGCGGTGCTGGCCTACAACAAGATCAACCAAGGCATGCAAGAACTTGGTGAGACCGCCATCTCAAAGACGATCATT
>JBKPEY010000396.1:0-2353 GCA_046744405.1 Actinomycetota bacterium | reverse complement strand
CTGTCTGCCACTCCGGGCAATTACGAGCTGGCCAGGTCCCGAGGCTTTGTCGAACAGCTGATCAGGCCGACGGGGTTGGTGGATCCGCAAGTGATCGTCAAGCCGACGCACGGCCAAATCGACGATCTGATGGCCGAGATCAGGACGCGGGCGGAGCGTCAGGAACGCGTGCTGGTGACAACGCTGACCAAGAAAATGGCTGAGGATCTCACCGACTATCTCCTTGAAAATGGCATCCGTACCCGTTATCTGCACTCTGAGGTCGACACATTGCAGCGGGTCCAGTTGCTGCGCGAGCTGCGCACGGGCGACTTCGATGTCCTGGTGGGGATCAACCTGCTCCGAGAGGGCCTCGACCTTCCGGAGGTGTCCTTGGTTGCCATCCTGGATGCCGACAAGGAAGGATTCCTGCGGAGTGAGAAGAGCTTGATCCAAACGATTGGTCGGGCGGCTCGCAATGTCTCCGGCGAAGTCCACATGTACGCAGATTCCGTCACCGACTCGATGACAGCTGCCATCGATGAGACAAACCGTCGGCGGGAAAAGCAGGTGGCGTACAACATCGCGAATGGCATCGATCCGCAGCCAATTCGGAAGAAGATTGCCGACATCACCGACATGCTGGCTAGAGAGGACGTGGACACCGACAACCTGCTCGGCGGAAGGCAACGCGGGCGTGGCCGAGCTCCGGTTCCATCGCTTGGGGCGAGAGAGACGACAGCTCAGGCTCGGCGGTTGGCGGGACTTCCGGCAGGCGACCTGGCCGACCTGATACAAGACTTGACCACCCAGATGCATGCGGCTGCCGCCGATCTTCAGTTCGAGCTTGCGGCGAGGCTGCGTGACGAGATACGAGACCTCAAGTCGGAGCTGCGGCAGATGGTGGAGGCCAACCGCTAAGTCCTCAGGTGAAGCGATTCGCCGACTCCTGACATACTGAATGACGGAGGGGAGTATTCCCTCGCGGAGGCATCGTCATCACGGATCGTTCCGGATAGGGTCTATTCCTAGCCAGACAACCCGGTGCCCTCGGCCGGTAACCCTGGCGGAAGAGACCTCCGAGACTGCGTCGTTCGCCGAATCCCGTCTCGGAAGGACTCCATATGGAGGTTCACCTCTACGCGTGGACCATCACAGTCATTGTGATGGTGACCATTCTGGTCATCGATGTGCTCGTCCTCGGCCGCCGGCCGCACGAGCCCTCGATGAAGGAGGCTGGGCTCTTCATCGGCATCTTCGTCACCCTTGCCGTGATCTTTGGCTTCGGTGTCTGGGCTATCGCAGGCCCGCGCTACGCGGGGGAGTTCTTCGCTGGCTGGCTCACTGAGTACAGCCTGTCGATCGACAATTTGTTCATCTTTCTGGTCATCATGACCAAGCTCAAAGTCCCCCGCCATTTGCAGCAATTCGCGCTGTTGGTCGGAATCATCTTGGCCTTGATCTTCCGCGGCATCTTCATTGCCTTAGGCGCTGCGGTGATCAACGCCTTCAGTTGGGTGTTCTTCATTTTCGGCGCGTTCTTGATCTGGACCGCCGTCAAGCTCTATCTCGACTACCGCAAGCATGATGAGGACACCGAGGAAGTTCCTGACAATCCCGCTCTGCGGTTTGTCCGGCGTCGGTTCAACGCCACGAAGGACTACCGCGGCACGAAGCTCACTGTGGTAGAGAACGGCAAGCGGCTGATCACTCCGATGTTGATCGTGATTGTCGCCCTGGGCAGCACGGATCTGCTGTTTGCGCTGGATTCCATTCCCGCGATCTACGGGCTGACCCAGGAGCCGTACCTGGTCTTCACCGCAAACGTGTTCGCGTTGATGGGCCTACGGCAGCTGTACTTCTTGATCGGCGGGTTGCTCAAAAGGCTGGTCTACCTCTCGGTGGGATTGTCGATCATTCTCGGCTTCATCGGCATCAAGCTGATCTTGCACGCGCTGCATTCCTACCACTTGGCGGACTGGGCTCCCTATGACGGCGAGATTCCGATCTGGCTGTCCTTGACGGTGATCGTCGTGACCTTGACGATTACGACCGTGGCGAGCTTGATCAAGTCGAAGTACGACGAAGATCAGCTCGCCACGCGTTCGGAATCGCAGGAGATCAGGCAGCCACCCGATTCTGATCCTCAGCCGCGGCAGGCTCAACCGCCTGAGCGACCAAGTCCGCCACATCGGTCGTCGGAATGATTGTGATCGTCTCGAGTACGTCCTCAGGCACATCATCCAGATCCGGCTCGTTTCGCTTCGGCACGAACACGGTGGTCAAACCGGCCCGCTGCGCCGCCAGCAACTTCTGCTTCACGCCGCCGATCGGCAGCACCCGGCCGTTCAGCGTGACCTCACCGGTCATGCCG
>JBKPEY010000022.1:0-3472 GCA_046744405.1 Actinomycetota bacterium | reverse complement strand
CGGTTCCGGCAGGATGCGCTGCAAGTAATCGGGTTCAACCGGCTTGCTCGCCGGCTGACCCCCGTTCAGTTGGCCGAGGCTGAGCCGGAGTGGGTGCAGGGCACCAATCTGCAGCATGCGTTGCTGCTCGCCTTGCGCCATGTGCGACGGCACCCGGATGCCGAGCCAGTGGTACTTGTGGTGACCGATGGGGAGCCGACTGCGCATCTCACCGGTGGGGGAGAGGCGTACTTCCAGTGGCCGCCGACCTCGGAGACCATCCGAGCCACAATCGCGGAAGTGGATGAGCTCGCCCGATACGGGGCAACGATCAATACCTTCATGCTCGGTGAAGATCCAGGTCTGGCGCGCTTTGTCGACGCACTCGCCCGCCGCGCAGGCGGCCGGGTGTTTACCCCTGATATCTCTCGACTCGGGGAGTATGTGGTCGCGGACTATCTGAGGGCGCGGCGCGGCCGCCGCTAAATCTTGCCCGTAATGTTCCAGCTCCGGCGGGGGCAGGATCAGCGGGGCACGCTGACCGCACTCTGCCGGCGGCGCTGCAGGATGTCGGCAAGGTAGGTGCCGTAGCCGGACTTCAGTAGCGCGTTCGCTCGTTGCTCCAGTTCTTCATCGCTCAGGAAGCCTTGCCGCCAGGCCGCCTCCTCGGGCGCGCCGATCTTGAGTCCCTGGCGCGCCTCGATCGTGCGGACGAAGTTGCTGGCATCGTTCATCGACTCGAAGGTCCCGGTGTCCAACCACGCCGTGCCGCGGGGTAGCACACCCACAGATAGCTTTCCGGCCTCCAGATAGTGCCGATTTACGTCGGTGATCTCGTACTCACCACGAGCCGATGGCCGCAGTCGTGCGGCGATCTCGATAACGTCGTTGTCGTAGAAGTACAGACCGGGAACGGCGTAATTTGATCTTGGATGTTCCGGCTTCTCCTCCAGTGAGATGGCCCTGCCGTCGGCATCGAATTCGATGACCCCGTAAGCCTGGGGCTCTGCCACCCAATACGCGAAAACGGCTCCGCCATCCACATCGGTGAAGCGTTGCAGCTGAGTGCCCAACCCCGGCCCGTAGAAGATGTTGTCACCCAATACGAGGGCCACCTTCTCCGAACCGATGAAGTCGGAGCCGATCATGAAGGCTTGGGCAAGCCCGTCGGGTGACGGCTGTTCGGCATAGCTGATCGAGATGCCGAATTGCGAGCCATCTCCCAGTAACCGGCGGAAGGGGGAAGCATCATGCGGGGTCGTGATCACCAGTACCTCGTCGATCCCCGCGAAGATCAATGTGGACAACGGGTAGTAGATCATCGGCTTGTCATAGACAGGAACCAGCTGCTTGCTCACCCCGAGCGTTACTGGATGTAATCTCGTGCCAGAGCCACCGGCCAGAATGATGCCTCGCATGGCGCTCAGTCTCGCAGAACGAGCTTCTGCAGACCGCCCTTATAGACAACCGGCGCATCCATATGATGTCACGCATGACGAAATATCTGGTGACTGGCGGGGCAGGATTCATCGGATCCAACTTCGTTCGCTATCTGCTCAACCACACAGACTCATCCGTTACGGTGCTCGACAAGCTCACCTATGCCGGAAATCGGCAGTCTCTGGAAGGCTTGCCGGCGAACCGCTTTCGGTTCGTTCGAGGCGATATCTGTAATGCGAGCCTGGTACACGAATTGGTGCGTGGCCACGATGTCGTGGCGCACTTCGCTGCCGAGTCCCACAACGACAACTCACTGCGCGACCCGTCGGTGTTCATTACGACGAATCTGGTCGGCACCTACACGCTGCTGGAGGCCGTGCGTAGATACGGCACCCGGTATCACCACATCTCTACTGATGAGGTATATGGCGACCTCGAGCTCGAGGATCCGGAGCGGTTCACCGAGACGAGTCCCTACAACCCATCCAGCCCGTACTCGGCGACCAAAGCAGGATCGGATCACCTTGTGCGTGCCTGGGTGCGCTCCTTCGACGTGCAGGCAACACTCAGCAACTGCTCGAACAACTACGGGCCTTACCAGCACGTCGAGAAGTTCATCCCTCGACAGATCACCAACATCTTGGATGGCGGTCGGCCCAAGCTGTACGGGGCCGGGCGTAACGTCCGGGACTGGATCCATGTCGATGATCACAGCTCTGCAGTACTGTTGATCACTACCGAAGGCAAGATCGGGGAGACCTACCTGATCGGTGCGGATGGTGAGCGCAACAACAAGCAGGTCGTAGAAACGATCTTGGAGTTACTCGGTCAGGCACGTGATTCCTACGATGAAGTCACTGATCGCGTCGGTCACGACCTGCGCTACGCGATCGACTCGACCAAGATCAAGATCGAACTCGGCTGGCAGCCGCAGTTCTCTGACTTCGAGGCTGGCCTGGCCGCCACAATCGCCTGGTATCAGGCCAATCAGGCCTGGTGGCGGCCGCAGAAGGCTCCAACTGAGGCAGCGTACGCGCACCAGGGCCAGTAATCGATGGCCGAACTGGCGATCACCGAAACTCCCATCCCTGGACTCTTGCTGATCTCCTTGGACCTCCGAACCGACAATCGCGGCTGGTTCAAGGAGAACTGGCAGCGGGAAAAGATGATCGAGTTAGGTCTGCCAGATTTCGCCCCGGTGCAGAACAATATGTCGTTCAACCACCGCGCTGGTGCAACCCGCGGCATTCACGCCGAGCCGTGGGACAAGCTGGTGTCACTGGCAATGGGGCGGATCTTCGGCGCGTGGGTGGACCTGCGTGCTGGCGAGGGTTTCGGTCACTGCTTCACCGCAGAGATCGGCCCAGAGACCGCGATCTTCGTACCCCGTGGTGTGGGCAATGCCTACCAGACTCTGACCGAGCAGACGGCGTACTCCTATCTGGTCAATGATCACTGGAAGCCGGCGGCCCGCGAGTCCTACACATTCGTCAACCTGGCCGATGAGATGTTAGCGATCAATTGGCCCATCCCACTAGCGCAGGCCGAGCTCTCCGAGGCGGACAAGAAACACCCCAGACTCACCGACGTGGCGCCCGTGCAGCCGAAGCGGACCTTGATCATCGGGGCGGCTGGTCAGTTAGGACGGGCATTGGTCGAAGCACTTCCGGCGGCGGTCCCGATCACTCGTGAGGTGCTGGATCTGGCGAGTCCGCAGTCAATCGAGAGCTTCGACTTCAGCCCATACCGCGCGGTAATCAACGCTGCTGGATACACGAAGGTCGACGCAGCAGAAACCGAGGCTGGCCGCCGGGAGGCGTGGGCGGTCAATGTCGGCGGCGTAGCGGCACTTGTCGAGGCGGCGCGCAAGTACCGCTTCACGTTGGTGCACATTTCATCCGACTACGTCTTCGACGGCTCGCAGCCGGTGCATTCTGAGAATGAACCCTTTTCGCCGCTGGGCGTCTATGGTCAAACCAAGGCCGCCGGTGACAGCCTGATCGCGACGTTGCCCGCGCACTATGTGCTGAGGACCAGCTGGGTGATCGGCGAG
>JBKPEY010000459.1:0-2914 GCA_046744405.1 Actinomycetota bacterium | reverse complement strand
CCGGCCTCATCCTCAGCGCCCGCTAATGCGAGCACCGCCGACTGCGCCGAATCGCGCAGATCGTCTGCCGATTGCAGCCGGATTGCCTCTGCGGCCAGCGCGATGTCCTCGCCGGGGGCAGGTCCGATCCGCTCGATTTCCTCTAGGCCGAACTTCAGCAGGTCAATCTCGCGAGCTCGGCTCTGGGCCTCGTTCCGTAGTTGCACCAGCTCTGCCCGTGCGGCATGCTCCTCGGCCCAAAGAACTGAGTATTGGTCAAGCGGCTCGAGAACCGCAGTACCGGCAAACCTATCGAGCAGCTGCCGTTGCCGATCCGCCTCGGTGAGACGTTCTTGCTCGGCCTGTCCGTGGATCTTCACCACCGTCGCAGTCAGCTCAGCACAGACATTGGCCGGCACTTGAGCCCCGCCCAGATAAGCTCGCGAGCGGCCCGCGGCTGTGACATGGCGCGCCACTATCAACTCGTCATCGTCCAGTTCTCCGCCGGCCTCGACGACCTGCTGCAGCAGCTCGGCATTGTCGATCTTGAACCGGCCTTCCACCCGAGCCCGCTCCGAGCCCCGACGAACTGATCGCGGATCGGTCCGGCCGCCGAGCAGCAAGCCAAGCCCAGTAACGATCATGGTCTTGCCGGCACCGGTCTCACCGGTCACGACGGTGAGACCAGGATGCAGGCTGATCGTCGCATCGTTGATCACGCCGAGGTCGGCGATGCGAAGCTCAGTGATCATGCAGTCGTGTCGATCATGGTGATGGCTGGGTCCGCCGCCCCTCGCCAGCCCTCCACCCGAAGACCGAACTTCTGAACCAAGCGATCGGTAAACGGCGCCTCCGATAAGCGAGCGAGCCGGAGTCGTTGCTTCCCTCGGACCACTTCGATCTCCATACCAGCCAGCAATTCGACCGAACGGCGGCCGTCACACCAGACCATGCCATGCGTCTGTGAGACGTCGAGCACCTCTACCACAACTGTTGACGTCGGGCTGAGCACAAGGGGCCGGGAGAAGAGGGCGTGGGCGCTGAGCGGCACCACCAAAAGTGCTTCCACGCCTGGCCAAACCACCGGACCACCGGCGGAAAAGGCGTATGCGGTTGAGCCGGTAGGGGTCGAGACCAGCATGCCGTCACAGGCCCATCGCGACAGTGGACGCCCATCGATCTCCACCAGGACCTCGAGCATCCGCTCCCGCGCCGCTTTCTCGATCGACACCTCGTTGATTGCATACGAAGACCATGCCGGCTGGAAAGTCTTGGAGTCGCGCAGCGTGATGTCGATGGTGAATCGTTCCTCGACTGTGTAGGAGCGATCCACCACGTGGGCAACGATGCTGTCGATCTCCGAGGATTCGGCCTCGGCCAGGAAGCCGATGTGTCCCAAGTTGACCCCGAGAAGCGGAATTTCGCTGTCGAGCACCCATTCGGCACCTCGCAGAATCGTGCCGTCACCGCCGAGCACCACCATCAGCTCAATCCCGTCTTCTGGCTTGACGGGCTTGGAGAGGGGCATCACGGCGTCTGCAAACCGGTCGTCGAGTGCGGGCAGGTCACCGGCGGGCAGAGCCGAGACAATGCCGGCTGCACTCAGCCCTCCAACCAACCGAGTGGCGGCAGCAACCGCTGCTGGTCGACCCGTATGGGTCAGCACCGCGACGCGACGCGCTGCATTTGAATTCACGTGGCCGCCTGACTAGAACTTTGGCTTGAGATCACCTGCCACAGCATATTCAGGCCTGCGTATCAGCCGCGGATGTCACGCCCCGGAATCCTGCCAGTCTTCGACCAAGGCAGTCAGATTGAGATTGGGCGCAGATTCAGTGCGACGCAGGAGAATAAAGAATTCCCGGTTGCCCGATGCTCCTGCGAGTCTGCTAGGAACTGCAGCCACGCAGTGCCAGCCGTACCGGTCGGCCGACTTGATCACACTGGAGATCGCCTGAAGCTGATGCGCCGGCGTCCGCACCACACCATCCTTGCCCAACAGCTCACGGCCCACCTCGAACTGTGGCTTGACGAGCAACAGCAGCCAGCCATCATCTCGGGTCACCGCGACAAGTTGACCAATGAGCAGGGTCAGCGAGATGAATGAGACATCGGCGACCACGAGGTCAACCGGAACTCCGCCGACGTGGCCGAGCCCAAGATCGCGAAGGTTGGTGCGTTCCAGCAGCCGGACCCGAAGATCAGCCCGCAGCTGGGGTGCTAATTGACCGCGGCCCACATCGACAGCAATAACCTCCGAACAACCGCGCTCCAACAGAACTTGGGTGAAACCGCCGGTCGAGGCGCCGGCGTCCAAAGCGCGGCCCGCAACGCCAAGTTGGAGATCATCCAATGCGCCGATCAACTTGTGGGCAGCACGTGACACGTAGTGATCAACGGGGGCATCGATGGCTGCCGACGCCGTCACCCGATCGTCCGGTCGCGCGACGACTGAGCCGTCTACCAGAACTCGACCCGAACTGATCATGGCGTGAGCCTGACTACGCGAGCGGGCAATCCCACGCCGAACCAGCTCACGATCGAGCCGCTCGGTCATTACTTAATCGGCTTGGGCTCGATCGGCTTAGGTTCGATCGGCCTGGGTTCGATCGGCTTGGACTCAGCCTGGCTGGTCGTCATCAGATCGCTCGTCATCTCCTCGATTCAGCGTCTCTTGCAGCACCTCTTGAGCTTTCGCAAGCTGATCATGATGCTCGTCAAGTGGCGCGGAACCGAGGTTCGCGAGCTCTTCAAGGGCTTCGTCCACAGCAGGATGGCCAGTGTGCGGCGGGCTGGGCGGCTGGCCCGGATCCTCAAGCTGTTGGTGATTCGAGTCGGTCACATGTTGCTCCCGCTAGGTCTAGCGTCCGGCAGACGCCGACTTTTTGCGTGCCGGTTTGCGACCAGCAGACTTCGCTGTCGCTGACTTCTTGGT
>JBKPEY010000650.1:0-11260 GCA_046744405.1 Actinomycetota bacterium | reverse complement strand
TGATCGCGACCATCGTGCTGTACTCGCGGGAGTAGCCGACTGCCGAGCCGCACGTTACGCAAACGGAGTTTTCGAAGAACAGCTCCGCCCCGCACACTTCACACCGAAAGGCACGCACGATGCTTCACTCTGCCAGCCGGGGTTCTGCAGCGCACAACGAGGTACGCAGCGATGGTCTCGCAGTCCAGCCACTAACCTCGCGCACCGCATCAGGCACCCTGATCTGGCGGCTGTAACGAGCCATCACGCGCCACTCGGACGACATATGCGATCAAGGTCAGGCCGGCAATGACGCCGAGCAGCAACGCGAGATTAGCGCCGAAGTTCTGCAGCAAGATTGCCTTGCTGGGCGGCTGGGTGCCCTGCCGGTAGATCATCGGGATGGCGATAAGGGTGACCATTGCTCCGATGATCAATGCGGCTTGCAGGTAGCGCCGTCCTCTGTCAGGAACCCATCGGTGAAAGCCCGAGCCGACGCCGACGATCACCGGCGATAGTAGCCCGTCGTGAATGATCACCGCAGCGATCAGCCACACTGCTACCAAGATCAGGCTGTGGGTCGGAAGGTGCACCAGGAGCTGGCTGGCGCCGTACAGACCAACGAGGCTGCCGACTGTTCCAAGGGCGAGCCGCCACCACGGCATCACAGCACCTCGATCCTCGACAACCATTTGGTATTGAGCACTCCGGCCCGGTTCGGAGCGATCAGTCGCAGCGGGTAACCATGATCAAGATTGATCCGCTCGGCATTCAGGTGGGTGGCGAGCAAGGCTCGGGAAAGTTGCGGGCCGAACATCTCGGAGTGATTGAAAGGCCAACCTTGCTCAAGAGACTGGAACCGAATTCGAGAGCGCTCGGTACCGCCGGCGCGGCGTACCACATCGAGCAGAAGCAAGCCTCGCCAGTCGGCACCAGCGCTCCATCCCTCGACACAGGAGATCGGGAACCGGTCATTGTGTGCCGCCGCCGCCTCGATGTCGGCCAACCTCAATACGTACGGATGAGGTCCATCGATGATCAAGGTCCAATCACGCGCAGTTGCTGCGGCCAGCACCTGGGCCTGCTCAGCTGTCCGGTTCACCGGCACTCCCTGAGGCCCCTTACTTCGCTGCCGAACAGCCAGCAGGCCGATCGGTTCCAGCGGCGTAATGGTCTGTCCGACGGAGGTAATGGCGACCAGACCAATGCCGGCGCCGGTCGCGGCCAACACGCCGCGTCGGGAGATTCCCGGCGTCACCGGTGGCGGCAATGCCCCGGCGTTGCTGTGTGATTCGGGGTTTTCATTCCAGGGGATCTCGGTAAGCACATCGCCCTCGGCGACTTTTGTCTGCAGCCCATAGACGATGTCGGGCAGCTTTACTCCGATGTGCAACAAGACCGAGCCCACGACTACGTAGGCAAGGTAGTAATGGACTGAGAGGAAGTCCCATCTGAAGGGATACCAGTTCAAAACATTGAAGAAGCCGGTGCTCACCTGGACCAACGCGGAACCGACCAAGATCGCCACGGTGAACCGCTCGACGGCATGCTTGATCGACTTGATCGGAGGCCATCGAAATTGATTGGGATAAACCGACCACAGCTTGACGAACAGCAACGGAATGGCCGCCATACCGGTCGCGACATGTACGCCCTGAGTGAGGCGATATCCCCAAACCGGACCGGCAGATTGGGGCAACCATGACCAGGGCTGGTATTGGTAGTAGCTCAGCAGGCCAGTGAGGAAGCAAATCCCGATCGCGGTGCCCAGCGTCGCGCCCAGACGAGCTGTCAGGGCTGTCGATCGGATGGTGCTGCTGAAGTGCGGCCACCATCGCGGTCGGGTGGTCGAGGCGAGACGCGCCATGGCTCCAGTCTGGTGGCAATGCCCTCGCAGTCCGCCTACGTAATGATGACGGTTGCTGCCGATCGCGACGCTTAACATCACACGCTGCGTGGGATGTCCGCGCTGTGCATGGCGTGCATGCCATGTACAGCGTGAGAACCCCACGCTGCGTGGAATGCCGACACTCGTTGAGGTTGCGCTAGGCCTCGGCCATGTCCACTGAAACATCCATCGTGGACTTCTTGGCTTCGGTGAAGATCACACCCTTGACCGGCGGCACGTCGCCGTAATCTCTTCCCCAGGCAACGGTGGTGTGTGCATCGTCGATGAGGCGGTCATTTGTCGGGTCGAGGTACAGCCAACCAGTGTCCGGAATCCAGCAACCGACCCAAGCGTGGCTTGCGGCATCTTGGGCCTGCCTCGGCTTGCCCGGCGCCGGCCGGCTTGCCAGGTAGCCGCTGACGTACCGTCCGGCTAGCCCTAGTGAGCGCAGGCTCGCCACCATGAAGTGGGCGAAGTCCTGACAGACACCGGTTCTTTTCTCCAGCAGATCAGACACCTTGGTGCTCAGCGTCGTGGAGCCTGATTTATAGATGAAGTCGGAATGTATCCGATGCATGAGTTCCACCGCCGCTTCGCCGATGGGACGTCCGGCGGAAAAGGATTGACGAGCATAGTCCCGTATCGTCGCCGGAACTTCCACGTACGGCGATGGGAATGTGAAGTCTGTGGCTTCCCAGGCGCCCGGATCGGCCTCCCGCGAAGCTGGCAGTGCCGCATTGCTAGGACGGGCCTGCTCCCACGGCACCTTTAATGCTGTCGGATCCAGCTCTGTCACCTCAACGTTGACCACGCTGGTGGAGCTGACGACCAGCCGGGTGTGTGGCTGGACCACATGGAAGTAGGAATTGCTGTTTCCGTAAAGATCAACATGTCGGAAGAGATCTGCCGGCTCTGGCTCGATGCTGATCTCATGAGCAACACACGTCTGCCAACCAAGATCGCGAGGACGGAGATAGACCAGGCCGTAACTTCCGGTGACCTCGGAGTCATAGGTATAAGTGGTGCGGTGTTCGATGTGGTAGGTCGTCATCCGGCACCACCTACTGCATCGGCGCGGAACAACGGCCGCTGGGTGGGTGGCTGCTGCTGATAGTGGTCACGGATGGCATCCGACAGCGTCCTCAGCTGACTTTGCAACCCGAGAAGCAGATCGTCTAGCTCGGTTCGCCGCCAGTTCTGCGATTCTGCAAGCGCCACCGGATCGCTGGTGCGTACCTGCTCCGCCAGGCTGTCGAGTAACCGCAAAGGTCGCGCAGTCGGTGAGGTATTGGGCAGTGCGCGAAGATCGGTCCGAATCCGGTTCAGCTGATAGCCGACCGAACGCGGGTTGAACGGATCGATGACGAGCAATTCCAGCAACGCATCGACCCGGGCCCGGGTGCGATAACGCCGCCGGAAGGTCACGATCGACTCCGCTGCGGTAAGCACCGCTTCCAGCACGACGCCATCGGTGTCGAGGTCTCGCTCCTGACAGATCGTCACCCGCAACAGCGCCAGAATCTGTAGTGCCCGCTCCAAACCGCGCCCGGAGTCCAGCATGTACCAACCGGGGTCGCGAACCATGTTCTCGGTTGCTATGCCGGCCAGAGCGAGTAGTCCGGACAGCACTCGCTCACTGACGTCGGTGATTTGCAGGCCCTGGTCGTGGGGGTTGCCCGCTAGCGCGTCGAGAGCTCGATCGATATCGGCTAACACCATCCAGACGTCTTCGGAGAGCTGATCTCGTACGCCCTGGGCGGCCAACGACAACGCCGCAAGGGACTGAGCGACGGTACCCATCCGATGCCGATCTAGCAGCAATGATCGGAACTCCGGGATCATCTCGCGCTGAGAGCCGACGAAGCCTGGGTACGTCGTACTGACGTGGGTGACCGCCTGCAGCATCACCTCCAGCGCTCGACCCTGGCTGAGGTCGAGATCGGTCTCAATGGCTACCGTGCGGGTGGCGAGCAGCACCCGAAGCAGATCCTCGGCCCGCTCGGCGTAGCGGCCGAACCAGTAAAGATCGCTGAGCACCCTCGGCACCATGGCGATCGATGCCGAGACTGCGGGGACGAACCCCGGCTCCTCCTCAGAGCGATCGCGCGCGAGGATTCGAGGAGCGGCGACCGGCTCGCTGCCGACTACCCAAACATCCTTGGCGAGCTGGCCATTCGGGTCGGTGACGAGCACGCCGCGCCGTTTCGATGCGTCATCGCTCACCCGGGCGAGGCCACCAAGCATCGCGGCGTACGACCCGCCGCTGCGGACTGCGAAGGATCGCAACACGACGTTGCGGCGAACCAGTCGATCTTCCTCACTGGTTGGCGCCGACGACAGGTGTAGCACTTCTTGTCCCACGAAACGGTGGGGCAAGGCCCTGATCTTGTCCGCTAGCAGTTCGCGCTGCCGCCGGGTCAAGGCAGCTCCCCGAACGCTGCGGCCGTGGCCACGGCTGATCGGTCGGATCACCAGGGAGTCCAAAGTCCCCAGCACATGGCTCAACGCCGCTGGTTCGCCGCACCACCAGGTCTCGACTGAGGGCAATCGCAGTGACTGCCCCAGCAGTCGTTCGCACAGCTCGGGAAGAAACGGTAGAAGAGCCGGATTCTCCAGTACGCCGGAACCGAGGTTGTTGAGGACGGTCACGGTGCCTTGACGCACGCATTCCAGCAGGCCCGTGACACCAAGTCGGGAGTCAGGACGTAACTCGAGTGCGTCCATCCACGTCGAGTCGACCCGGCGCAAGATCACATCGACCTGCTCGAGCTTCCCGAGTACACGCATCCAGACCCGGCCGTCACGGACCGTCAAGTCGCTGCCCTCCAGTAGCGGAAAACCAAGCAGCGAAGCGACGAAGGCCTGATCGAAGGCAGTTTCAGACAGGGTTCCCGGACTCAACACGACAACACGCGGATCCTCCACTGCGCTCGGTGCAGAGTCGACGAGGGCCAGCCGCATCGCCTGAAAGAACGGGGTGAGGCGGTGCAGGTTCGCCTGGTGATAGATCTCGGGCATCACCTGAGACACCACGCGGCGGTTCTGCATGGCATAACCCGCACCAGAGGGCGCCTGCGTTCGATCAGAGATCACTTTCCACTGCCCGCTGCTGTCTCGCCCCAGATCGGCGGCAGACATGAAAAGTCGTTGCCGGGCCGCTGCCTGGGTGCCGACCAAGGGGCGAAGGTACTCGTCATGATCGAAGATGGCTGCGGCGGGGATCTGCTGCCGGGCTAGTAACCGCCGTGCGCCGTAGAGGTCGGCCATGATCGCGTCCAGGAGCTGCGCGCGCTGTACCAGACCCGCCTCGAGTCCGGCCCACTCTTGGTCATCCAAAATGAGCGGCAGCGGATCCAGCCGCCACGGCTGGGGCTCGACCAAGTCGGCCTGAGTCGGAGCCGATTTACGACTGTGGCCATTCGGTTCTGTCGGATCAACTGGGGCAATCGAGATGGTCGATGCCGGGCTCGGCGTGTAGGTGACATTGTCGTCTTCCAGCAACCGGGCGACCTCTCGTTGCGCCTTGACTAGGTCGGTGTCGGCGAACTGATCGAGGCCCGCCAGCAATGTCGACCAGGCTTGGCGTACGGTGCCGTCCGCTGCGGCGAACTCGTCGAATACCGGCTCCGACTCCCTCGGGATCGACCGGCTAGCCGCAGCCAGGTAGCGACTCAAGACAGTCACCGACCACCACTCCAGGTCTCCTGAAGCCCCCAGCCACGTGGTACGTGGCGACGGAGATCCAGCGTCAACGGGTAGTCATCGACACCAGCCGAGCGCTGCATCAGCTCGGCCTCCAGCGCTTCGACATCGATCGTGCCGGTGGTGTGCCCCATCGCCTCGAATCGGCGAGACCGTCGGGCCTCGGCCTCCAATGCGTTCACCGGTGGACCACCGTAGGCCCGACCACCGGGATGGACTACGTAGTAGGTGGCCCCACCGAGTGACAAGCGCGTTGCTCGATCGACCAGATCAAACGACAAGGGCGAATCAACATCGAGCGTGGGATGGAGCGCCGACCAGGGCTTCCAGGCCTTGTAGCGGACGCCGGCGACATAGTCGCCGGGGGTCCCGGTAGCCGTCAACGGAACCGGTCGTCCGTTGCAGGTCAGCAGATGCCGTCCAGCCACGAATCCTTTCACCGACACCTGTATCCGCTCGGTAGAGGAATCCACATAACGGGCCGTGCCTCCAGTCGTCGCCTCCTCACCCAGCACGTGCCAAGGCTCGATGGCATTGCGCAGCTCCAACTCCACACCGCTGATCGTGGTTACCCCGATTCGCGGGAATCGGAACTCCACGAACGGCAATAGCCATGTCAAGTCGAACTCGATGTCATGCGCGCGCAGATCGGCAACGACTTCAGCGCTGTCAGCCAGAGCGAAATGCGGCAGCAGAAATCGCTCGTGCAGTGCGGTGCCCCAGCGCACCAGGGGGGCCGAGTAAGGCGCTTCGACGAAGCGAGTGATCAGCGCGCGTACCAGCAGCGCCTGTACCAGGGCCATGTCGGAATGCGGAGGCATCTCGAAGCCACGTAGCTCGACCAGCCCGAGGCGGCCGCGCATTGAGTCGGGATTGTAAAGCTTGTCGATACAAAACTCTGCGCGGTGCGTGTTCCCGGTGATGTCACTCAGCAGGTGCCGCAGCGCCCGATCAATCGCCCATGGTCGATGTTTGATGTCAGCCAGCGCTTCAATCTCGGCAAATGCGATCTCCAGCTCATAAGAGGCTTCGGGTCGGCCCTCGTCGACTCGTGGCGCCTGACTCGTGGGGCCGACGAAACGTCCGGAAAACAAGTAGGACAGCGCCGGATGGTGCTGCCAGAAGGTCAGCATGCTGACGAGCAGGTCCGGCCGCCGGATCAGCGGCGATCGCATCGGTTCCGGGCCGCCAAGAGTCAGGTGGTTGCCGCCGCCAGTACCGCTGTGCCGGCCATCCAAGGCGAAGGTCTCGGCGCAGAGCCGCTGTTCCCGAGCGCTCCTGTGCAGAGTGTGGGTCAGCTCAGCGAACTCGGCCCAGCTGGAGGTGGGATGGACGTTCACCTCGATCACTCCTGGATCAGGCGTGATCGACAACGTCTTGATCCGAGAATCCGGTGGCGGTCCGTAGCCTTCGATAATCAGAGTGCTGCCGGTTTCGATAGCCGCGTGATCAATCAGCCGTACCAGCTCGAGAAACTTCTCCAGCCTCTCCAATGGAGGGAGAAACACATGCACGAAACCGTCTCGGGCTTGCACAACCAACGCCGTACGGGCTGGCGCTTGTCTCGGATCCACTACCGCCGCGGGTAGCTGATCGCCTTGCTCGCTGAGTGCCGGAGCCGCCCTGACGTAGGACTCTTCGCCGGTGTACTCGGGGTCTGTCCATGACAGAGCCTCGAGTGGCAGCCGAGATCCTGCCGCGGAGTCGCCCGGAACTAGAACCAGGCGACCGCGTCGAGTTTTCCAGGCGGGGCTTGCCCAACCCTCGCCGAACCACGAGGGAATGAGTGGCAGCACCCAGGCCGCCGGTTCAATCTCTGTGCCGTCCAGCTCACTGACGAGCTGCATGTCCGGCCGTTCCGGATCAAGAGCCGGTCGCGGACCGGCGGGCCGGCTGACCTCGATCGCGAGTCGGGCCAGCGGATCTTCGAACGCCGGTTGCAGTTGATCATCCGGCAGCCCGAAGTCAGCGGTTATCGCTCGGGCCAGCCGCTCCGCGGCGGCAGCGGCGTCGGGATTTGATTGGGCCGCATCGAACGGATCGGCCAGCAGAGCAGGATCACTCCACAGTTGTTGGCCGTCCGTTCGCCAGATCAGGCCGATCTGCCAGCGAGGCCCCGGCTCACCGGGATACCACTTGCCCTCGCTGCGTTGCACCAAGCCGCCTTTGGCATAGCGATCCGCCAGCGCAGCAGCCAACCGATTGGCCAGCTGTCGTTTTTCTGGCCCGTCCGCGGCGACCGTCCACTGGGCTGACGTCATGTCCTCGGCCGACACGAACGTGGGCTCACCGCCCATAGTCAGCTCCAGACCTGCCGATTCCAGCCGCTCGTCAACGGTCTCACCCAGCCGGTGGATGTGTTCGATCTGGGCCGCGGTATACGGCAAGGTGGTGCGCGGCTCCTCCTGGGCACGCCATACCCGGTTGGAAAAGTCCATGATCGTTTCAGCGGGCTCGGTTGACCCGGTGATCGCGGCCGCGGACGCCGGCTGAGGTGTCGCGGCCAGCGGGATATGGCCCTCACCGGCAAACAGAGCTGAGGTGGGATCGAGGCCGATCCAACCCGCTCCGGGGATGTAAGCCTCGGCCCAGGCGTGTAAATCGGTGAAATCTTCTGCGGGTCCGCTGGAACCATCCAGGCTCGGCTGGTCTGGAGCGAGCTGGACGAGATAGCCCGAAACGAATCGTGCCGCCAGACCACAGCGCCGCAGTGCCGTCACCAGCAGCCACGCAGAATCCCGGCAGGAGCCGATGTGCCGCGTCAATGTCTCCTCAGGAGCCTGAACGCCATGTTCCATTCGAACCGAATAGGCAACATCGCGATAGACAGCAGAGTTGAGCGCGCCGAGGAATTGGATCGTCGGCTGCCCATCGGCTGGTGGAGCGTTCGCTGTCATCCAGCCGTCGACGACAGCGCCCCGTGCCGCAGCCGGGATATCCAGGTATGGCGTCAGGTCCGCGGCGAGGTCCTCCGGATAGCGGAATGGATAGCTTTCGGCGTAATCCTCGATGAAGAAGTCGAAGGGGTTCATCGCCCGCAGGTCCGCGACCAATCCGACGGTGATCTCGAGCTCGCGGGCTTTGCTCGGAAAGACTGCACGCGCCAGATAGTTGCCGAAGGGATCCTGCTGCCAGTTGAGATAATGATCAGCCGGCGAGATTGTCAGCGAGTACGCCTCAATCGGGGTCCGTGAGTATGGCGCGGGACGTAACCGGATGACATGCGGCCCGATCGCAATCGGCCGATCGAACCGATAGGTCGTGCGGTGCTCGAGCGCGATCTTCATCTAGTACCGGTAGTGATCAGACTTGTACGGCCCGCCAACGTCCACACCGAGATATGCGGCCTGTTTCGGAGTGAGCTCGGTCAGCTGCACACCAAGCGCATCCAGGTGCAGTCGGGCAACGGCCTCGTCGAGGTGTTTGGGAAGTGTGTAGACACCGAGCGGGTAGTTCTCCGACTTCGTAAAGAGCTCGATCTGGGCAAGCACCTGGTTGGTGAAGGAGTTGCTCATCACGAAGCTGGGGTGCCCGGTTGCATTACCGAGATTCATCAATCGCCCTTCGCTGAGCACGATAATGCTGTGCGGTTCGGCGCCGTCTTCGGCGAACTGCCACTCGTCCACCTGCGGCTTGATGTTGATCTTGCTCGCGGTCGGCAATGCGGCCAGTCCGGCCATGTCGATCTCGTTGTCGAAGTGACCGATGTTGCACACGATTGCTTGGTGCTTCATCCGCCGCATCTGGTCTGCGGTGATCACGTCGCGGCAGCCGGTCGCAGTCACGTAGATGTCGCCGACGTCAAGCATCTCCTCGAGCGTGGCCACTTGGAAGCCGTCCATCGCCGCTTGCAGCGCACAGATCGGGTCGATCTCGGTGATGATCACTCGGGCACCCTGGCCCCGGAGGGATTCCGCACAGCCCTTGCCTACGTCGCCATACCCGCAAACCACCGCGACCTTGCCGCCGATCAATACGTCGGTGGCGCGGTTCAGGCCATCGATGAGCGAATGCCGCACGCCGTATTTGTTGTCGAACTTGGACTTAGTCACCGAGTCATTGACGTTGATGGCGGGAAACATCAAGGTGCCGCCACGCATCATCTCGTACAGCCGATGGACACCAGTAGTGGTCTCCTCGGTGACGCCTCTGATAGCGTTCGCGACCTCGACCCAGGACCGCCCCTCCCCCAGCGTCTGGCGTATCAGCTCCAGAAACACCTGCCACTCGGCGGAATCCTCTTCCGATGGCTCCGGCACCTCCCCGGCCTTTTCCGCCTCAGCACCCTTGTGTACCAGCATCGTGGCGTCGCCGCCGTCATCAAGGATCATGTTGGCAAGCTCGTCGTCGGGCCAGCTGAAGATCTGGCTCGTACACCACCAGTACTCCTCCAAGGTCTCGCCCTTCCAGGCGAAAACTGAGACGCCCTTGGGGTCGTCCGGCGTACCGTTCGGGCCGACCACTACAGCGGCTGCTGCGTGGTCTTGAGTGGAAAAGATGTTGCAACTCGCCCACCGCACCTCGGCGCCCAATGCCACCAAGGTCTCGATCAGTACCGCAGTCTGTACCGTCATATGCAGCGAGCCCGCGATCTTGGCACCTGCCAGTGGTTTGGACTCGCCATACTGAGCGCGCATCGCCATCAGTCCCGGCATCTCGTGCTCAGCCAGGCTGATCTCCTTGCGGCCAAACTCGGACAGGGTCAGGTCGGCAACGTGAAAATCCATGGCCGCAAGCCTATGGGAGGCACGTAACAACCGTGGAATCTTGAGATTAGCTGCGGGCGTCGGGAAGGCGCGAGCAGCTCAACTAATGGCTAGGAGCGGCTGGCCGCTCAGGTCTCGGTGCAGGAACATGGTTGGGGTCGTAGATGTCAGGTTCCAGATACAGGGCCGTCACCATCGGCTCTGAATCGCGGATTTTGGCCTCAGCGCGGTCGATGGTCTCGGTCACCTCAAAGGCGGTATCACAGGGTACGACGGCGATCTTGGCAGCAACCAACACCTCTTCGGGTCCGAGGTGCAGCGTCTTCATATGAATAATCCGCTCGACGCCAGGAGTTTCGGCCAAGGCCCGCTCAATCCGGCCAACTGCCTCCGGGCTGGCCGCCTCCCCGAGTAGCAGGCTCTTGGTCTCGATCGCGAGCGTGATCGCTACGGCCACGAGAAGCAGACCGATCATGACCGTACCGAGCACGTCGAAGAGTCCGTTATGGGTCAGCAGTGTCATGCCCACCCCGAAGAGCGCGAAGACCAAACCCAGTAGCGCGGCGAAATCCTCAAGCAAGATGACCGGCAACTCCGGTGCCTTGGCAGCCCGAATGTATTTGCCCCAGGTTTGCTTGCCACGAGTCTTGTTCGACTCCTGAATGGCTGTCCGAAACGAGAAGCCCTCCGCCACGATCGCGGCTAGCAAGATCACCACCGGAACCCACCACCACCTGCTTTCCAGCAGCTCGTTCGGATGGCCTTCCTGGATCTCATGCCACTTGTGATACGCCTCGTACAGCGCGAACAGACCACCGACGCTGAACAGCACGACCGAGACGATGAAGCCGAAGACGTAACGCTCCCGGCCATAGCCAAATGGGTGCTGTTCGGTGGCACCTTTTTGGGAACGCTTGCCGCCGACGAGCAGCAGCACCTGATTGCCAGAGTCTGCGACCGAGTGAATCGCCTCCGCCAACATAGA
>JBKPEY010000427.1:0-5098 GCA_046744405.1 Actinomycetota bacterium | reverse complement strand
TCAGTTACCGCACGGTGTCGTCTTTGTCGAACTTCGTGGCACCACTGGCCGAACGGAGAGCGTCGGAAACATCATCGCCAGTGTCCTTGACATTTTCACCAGCTTGCTTGACGTCGGCCTTGCCTTCCTGCATCCGTCCCTCGGCCTCGAGATCCCGGTTGTCGGTCGCATCGCCCATGCCTGCCTTGGCCTTGCCGGCGAGCTCTTCGGCCTTGTTTTTTGCCTTGTCACCGATGCCCATAAGAACCTCCCTGTTCTAGTCGCCTCGGTCGTGCTCCGCGCATCTTGAGCGGAGCCGCGGTTAATTAATTCCTTACCCAATCTGGGAGAAGGTCAACATCTCAGCGAACCGAGAGTGACATTTCGGAGCTAATCACCGCGACCGGGATTCTTTGGATCGTGTTGTTGGCGAAGCCTCCACGACTCCAGCGTTGTCCGAGCGGCTGAGTCCGCCCGCTGGCATCTGTTGCTCGTGCGGACAGCAGATAACTGCCCGGTTGTGCCTGCCAGGTCCATGTCCAACCGGCCCAGCCGTGAGAGGCCAGCGCCGGCTCGACATCGGCGACCTCCCAGCTGTCCCCTCCATCAACACTGACCTGCACCATAGTGATGCGCCCCCACCCCGACCAGGCACGACCCTCGATCTTGACCGGGCCGGACCTCACAATTCGCCGCCGGGTCATGAAATCAGGGAATCCAGGCGGAATCAACAACGCTCGCGGCTCGATCCGGGTTAGCGGAATCCCCGGCTCGTCTGGGCTGTCGCGCAGTCGGTACGCCCGCATCTGGAATCCGTCGAATGGTTCCGGAACAGCAGTGATGCGGCGTAGCCACTTCACATGCGCCATGCCGTACCAACCCGGAACGATCAACCGGAGCGGAGCTCCGTGCTGCGGCGGGAGCGGCGCACCGTTCATCTCGTACGCCAACAGAATGTCCTCATTCATTGCTTCGGATACCGACAGCGCTCGTTGGTAGTCCTGCTCCAGGCCTCGTTCGATGCCATGATCAGCGCCGGTGAAAACGACATCGACCGCACGGTCGGCGATTCCCGCCTCTTGCAGCAAGCCGGCCAGCGGCGTACCGGTCCACCGGGCGGTGCCAACGGCCTCAGAAAGCCAAGGTTGGCTGACCGGACGCGGTAGCAGTTGTGCCCGACCGTTTCCGGCGCATTCCAGCGTCACGACCGATGAGATGCGCGGTCGGCTCTTGATCGCATCTAAATCGAGGGTTAGCGGTCTATCGACAAACCCATCAATGACGAGCTCGAATGTGCTCGGATCGATGGCCGGTATGTCGTAGTGGATCAGCAAGTAGTGCAGTCCAGGCGGGGTGATGTCCCAGTGCAGGGACTCCAACGGCATACCGTGGTTTCGGGCGGCCAGCTGCAGTTCATCCGCCGAGATGCCCTCCTCGGGATTCGCGACTCGGGCCGGCGAACTGATGCTTTCGAGATCGGTGGTCACCGGTGGATCCTTTCGGCAGTATTCACTGTAACTCCGAAGGCCGGATCGTGATCTGCTCTATCGTCGCTGCAGCAGTGCTCGGCCTTGGCGCCAGAAAGCCGCCAGACCCTCGGTCGAGGAGAACTCCGTCGCATCCCGAAGCGCACCGAATGGCACGTTCCAGAAGGGGTCGTCGTCATGATCATGTTCACTGACGTAAGCGTACGGAGTCGAATGGAAATCATCTCCCGGCGATGACCCATAGGAGCGATCGTCAAGCAGGATCGCCACATCGAAGTGCTCGGGCCACAACGTCGGCCGCTGGTCTGGATCGAGCACTCGCAACGCCGCATCGCTTAGCGCAAACCAGTCGATAATGAGCCGCGCAGCTGCTGGATCAAGATCAACAATGTCATCCGGCTGGACTCCACTACCATCGCGATAAAGCGCAGTTGGCGCGCCAAACTCCAAGCCGAGCCGGTCAGCAAGATCACCGAAGGGGCCGGCAGCCGGAATCCGCCGATCGCCCTCGATCAGCTCCAGCCCCTCCAGACGAACGTGCGGCCCGGCGGCTGTCGCAAACCCCCCTGGGGTAATCCGCAGCGCAATCTCACCGGTCGCCCGGTACTCCGGTCCGGCAAGTAGACACTCGGCAATCCCATGCAATTGGCGGCGAGCCGCGATCAGGGTCTCGCTCGCCGGTCCCGCATCTGGGTGATCCATTCGACTCCCTCAAGTAAGTGCTGGCGAATTGCGCACTGCTGAGTGGCCAGGTGGCAACTTGCCAGCAGTTTCCCAGCACGGTTTGGCGGTCGGGAATGCGGGCCTACCTCAATTGGCGGGCTAGGACGCGGCAGCGGCCTCCAGATCGGCAATCATGATCTTCTTCATCTGGAACAGTGCCTGGGTGACGCGCTCGGCCTTGGCGGAGTCGAGAGTCCAGAGCAGTTCCTCGAATTGCGCGGGCACGACCTGCCAGGAGACTCCGAACTTGTCCTTGAGCCAGCCGCACATCGATTCCTCGCCACCGCCCTCGATCAGTGCGGTCCAGTAACGATCAATCTCAGATTGGTTCTGGCAGGGCACTTGGAAGGAAATCGACTCGTTGAAACTGAACTGCGGGCCACCGTTGAGGGCAACGAACTTGCTTCCGTTCAAGACGAAGTCGACAGTCATGGTCTGACCAGCCTGTTCGGTGCCGCCCGGGTATGGGGTCACCTTGCCCAGGCTGGAGTTCGGAAAGATTGCGGTGTAGAACTCCGCGGCCTCCTCACCCTGACTGTCAAACCACAGACAGGTGGTGAATGCATCCATTGCTTGCTCCTTCCGTTGGCTATGGCTGAATTGCATGGCACTGCTGCCACAAACGTCTAGACCCACCAAGCGGCCGAGATTCATCGCTCATACTGGCACTCAGATCCCTGCCACTAGGTTGGGGGCAATGAAGATCACCTTCGTGCAAGGCGACATCACCGAACAAGACGTCGACGCTATCGTCAACGCGGCAAATCACAGCCTGCTGGGCGGCGGCGGGGTCGATGGAGCAATCCATCGTCGTGGAGGGCCGGAGATTTTGGCTGAATGTCGCAAGCTTCGGCAAGAGAGGTACCCCGACGGTCTGCCGACCGGCCAGGCCGTCGCAACCAGGGCTGGGCGGCTCAAGGCACGCTGGGTGATCCACACGGTCGGGCCGACGTACGCGAAATCCCAAGACAAGTCGCCGATGCTTGCAGACTGCTTCCGCAACTCGCTCGCCGTCGCCGACGAACTCCGGGCCGCGACTGTCGCCTTTCCCGCCATCTCGACCGGTGTCTATCGCTGGCCGATCGAGGATGCCGCTCGGATCGCGCTGGAAACAGTGGGCGCCAGCAACACCCGCGTCGCAGAGGTCAGATTTGTGCTCTTCGATCAGCGCGCGTACGAGGCATTCACCGCTCAGGCGGCTGGCGAGGGGTAGTTCGGGGACCCTCCCTATTGCCGCAGCAGGCCGGCCGGTGCCAACCTGGATGCGTGCGTACTCTGCTCAACATCATCTGGTTCGTCTTCAGTGGCTTCTGGCTCTGGCTCGCATACATGCTGGCTGGGATCATCTGCTGCGTACTGATCATCACGATCCCGTGGGGCATAGCGTCCTTCCGCATGGCGAACTATGCGGCCTGGCCATTCGGCCGTGAATTGGTTGACAAGCCAAACGCCGGGATCTGGTCCTTCCTGGGCAACGTGATCTGGGTTGTCGTCGCGGGCTGGTGGCTGGCGCTGACTCACATCGCCACTGGAATCTTGCTGTGCATCACGATCATCGGAATCCCGTTGGCGATCGCCAACTTCAAGTTGATCGAGGTGTCGCTGATGCCGTTGGGCAAGCAGATCGTCCGCAAGCCGACATACTCAGCCCCGCTGCCGACCGAGCGCCCAGCACCTACCGGCGAACCTTTTCAAACGCCGTAATCGCCTGATCGAGATCAGCCCTGGAGTGCGCAGCGGACATCTGAGTCCTGATTCTGGCCTTGCCTCGGGGTACGACGGGGAATGAGAACGCACGCACATATATGCCCTCGGCTAACAGCCTGTCCGCCATCTCGGCGGCCTCAACGGCGTCCCCGATCATGATCGGCACGATTGGATGATCGGATTCAGGAATCTCGAAGCCGCGGGCAACTATCTCGGAGCGGAAGTACGCGGTGTTGTCACGTAGTCGCTGCAGCAGCTCGCCGGATGTCTCCAACAGATCGAGCATGGCAATGCCTGCAGCCGCGATGGATGGCGCAAGGGAATTCGAGAACAGGTACGGCCGTGAGCGCTGTCGAAGTATTTCGACGATCTCAGTGTGGGCTGCGGTATAGCCGCCACTTGCACCACCCAGCGCCTTGCCGAGTGTCCCCGTCACAATGTCCACCCGATCCTGGACACCGAACAGCTCGGGCGTGCCGGCCCCGGTCCGGCCCATAAAACCCACGGCGTGGGAATCGTCCACCATGACCAGTGCGTTGTAGCGCTCAGCTAGCTCCACGATGGCATCGAGCGGTGCGACGTAGCCGTCCATGGAGAACACTCCGTCGGTTGCGATCAGCCGGTGCCGGGCACCTTGAGACTCACCCAGTTTCGCTTCGAGGTCAGCCATATCTCTGTTGGCATAGCGCAGGCGGGTGGCCTTGCACAGCCGTACGCCGTCGATGATGCTCGCGTGATTGAGCTCGTCAGAGATCACCGTGTCCTCAGGACCCAACAAAGTTTCAAAGAGTCCACCGTTGGCGTCGAAGCAGGACGAGTACAAGATCACGTCTTCGGTGCCGAGAAAACCTGCGAGGCGATGCTCGAGTTCCTTGTGGATCTCGGCCGTGCCGCAGATGAAACGTACCGACGCCATGCCGAAGCCCCAGCGGTCCAGCGCCTGCTGGGCGGCGGTGATCATCGCTGGATGGTCGGCCAAGCCGAGGTAGTTGTTGGCACAAAAGTTGAGCAGCCGCTGCTGCCCCACCGCGATTTGCGCCGACTGCGGCGAACTGATTGCTGCCTCAGCCTTGTAGAGGCCTTCTTCCTTGAGTGTTGCAAGATCATCAACCAGTTGATCTTTGAGCGTGGCGTACATGACGGTTCGTTCCCTATCCTTCCCAGCTCATGATCACCTTTCCACCCAGACAGGAACGGGCGAC
>JBKPEY010000296.1:0-2252 GCA_046744405.1 Actinomycetota bacterium | reverse complement strand
CAGATCCTGAGAGAGGGGCAGGACGCCACCGCGCAGACCACGCTGCGGTGGACGGTGGCAATGCTCCTGCTGCTCTTGTTGATCGCGGGCAGATTCGGTCTCGACGTCGTGCTCGGTGCATTTCTCGCCGGTGTGGTGTTGCGTCGTTGGGCTCCTGGCGACGTGCACTCGCTCGAGCAGAAGTTGGACGCCGTTGGCTATGGCTTCTTCATCCCGATCTTCTTCGTAACGTCAGGCATGGGCCTCGACCTGCGCTCCATCATTCATTCGCCTGGTCGACTGATCTTGTTCTTTCTGCTCTTGCTCGTCGTTCGCGGGCTGCCGACACTGCTGCTCTATCGATCTGCTCTGCCGCGGTCCCAGCGGATCGAACTGGTTTTCGTGCTGGCGACCGCGCTGCCGATCCTGGTCGCACTGAGTGAGATCGGACTGGAGAGCGGCACCATGCTGCCCGAGAATGCCGCGGCTCTGGTCGGAGCCGGCGTTCTCTCAGTGCTGGTGTTTCCGGCGATCGCTGTCGCCATCGAGCGCCGCCATGCGGCGTCTCCTGCCGTGGTTCGTAGTTCTCAACATTGATGCGCGGCCAGCGTGTTCTATAGCCAAGCGTTGTCTACCAGACACGGGTGCGTGCGACGCCGGATGCGAGCGCGGTAATCGGTCCCGCCGGGTACGAGCCGGGTCCGGCCTTGCCGAGTCCAACCAGATCGGTGGCCAGGACTGCCGGGCTGCCGTCGCGTTCCTCGAACTCGGCATCGACGAACCGGACGCGTTCAAGATCGGATCCGGTGATGACGCCGAGGCGAACGTTGTCGAATTCGGCGGGCAGGCGGGACTCGAGATAGACCTCGTCGCCTTCCTCGACGACCGTGGCGGCCACATCGGCGCCGGCGAAAACGACTGCGCCCTGCTCGTCCTCGAATGCTTTCGCTCCACCGGCGTAGACGTTGTCGCGAATATGGACCGGTTGCTTCACGCCCAGAAATCGTTGGTGGTCGCCACGACTAGGATCACCGACCAGGGCGAGGTAGTCCTCCATTGACGCAGGATGGCCGTTGTAGCCGACGGTGCCGTACTCGGCTCTCTCGAGGCGGTTTGGGAAACTACCTGATCGCGCCGACGCTGAGTAGGCCTGGGTCGCGTCGCCGCCCAGAAAGATGTTGCCGATGTGGCGGTCGTCGCCGCCGTGGATGGCGGCGTAGCCGGCTACCTGGGTGCTATGCGGTACGTGGTACGGGGTGGGTCGTTCGAGGACGGGTTCGAGGCAGACGGTCCCGCAAACGAGGTTGTTGATGAACGCGCCGCCTTGACTGAATATCTCCAGTGAGACCGGGGACCCGAGGATGTTGTGATCGACCAGATAGGGTCCGTGACTCACCTCCACAAAGAGGTCGCGCTTGTTGTCGTAGAAGAGGTTCCGCGACACGCGAGTGCCTTGCGTCTGCCAGTCCAGCCAAGTTCCTAGTGAACAGTCGTGGATGCGGTTGTGGCGGATCGTGACGTCGAGTGCAGCGTGGAGCTTGATGCCGGCGATCTCGTATCCGTAAAACTCGCGCTTCAGGGCGATGTTGTAGATGTGGTTGTCCTCAATTGTGGAGAACACGCAGCCGAGGTGGCCGACGATGCCGTTCTGGCCGCAGTCGTAGATGGTGTTGCGGCGCACGATGTGTGATCCGATGTGCTCACCGTCCCAGCCGATCTGCCGGGCGGCGAACACAGACTCGAGCTGGTATTGGTAGCCCGGCTTGTCAAGTCGCATCGTCGCGTAGTTGTGGCCCGTGGAGATCTCCTTGCCGATCGAGACGGCCGAGCACTTCGCGTCGTGGATGACATTGTCCTCAATGATCCAGCCCTTGGCCCAATTCGGCCCGATCAGGCCGGGCTGGTCGGCCGTCGGCGGGGCCCAGGGGCTCGCGGCCTGGGCGAGTTCAAAGCCACGAACGGTGATGTAGTTGAGGTGGTGCTCGACCGGGTAGAAGACCGAGCGCCGTACGTTGATCTCGACGAGCTCCTCGTTCGGGTCCAGGGCCTGGAAGTTGGCCCAGATGGCGGTCTGCTCATCACCGACTTCGGCGTACCAGACATGCTGCGTCTGCTCGGGATCGCGGATCTGGTCGACTGTTCCGGTCCAGTCGTCGATCACCTCAGTACGCAGCGGTGGGTCCGACACCTCTGGGAGGGTCAGAACCTCATAGAGACTGGTTCCGTTGAGGTAGACATCGCCTAGGTGCTTTTTCGGCGTCGACTTGTCGGGG
>JBKPEY010000157.1:0-3709 GCA_046744405.1 Actinomycetota bacterium | reverse complement strand
TGGCATCAAGCGGTAGCGACCCTCGGCACGTTGGTAGGGATCGGTATTGGTGCCAAGCGCTACCGGCTCATGGGTCCATGTCGACCGCCGCAACTCCCTTGCCAATACGTCGCCGATGTTGATCTTGACAATGATCTGGCGGTCGAAGTCCTCACCTGCGTCGAGATCGAGGTAGGTATGGGTGTTCCTGGCGAAGCAGTAAACGCAGCCGTGGGAGCAACCCCTGTACGGGTTGACCGTCCAGTTGAACGGGAGTCCGGCTGCCTTCGGCACATGGTTGAGTGCCGACTTCGCCAACACCTCGTGGAAAGTGATGCCAGCAAACTCAGGCGTGCGTACCGACCGTACGAGGTTGTGCAGCCGATCCAGCCCTGGCAGGTCGAGTCCTGGCAGGGCGGCCGGATCGCCTGCCTCGTTCGAGATCTCCTGCCCAGCCCATCGCATCCTGACTATTCAAACATAAATTCGAATAAGGCTGCAAGCTTAGCGCCTATTCACAACGAGGAAGTGGCGGACTGTAGGTCGTCTTGCTCGAAGTCGCCAGATAGTAGTCAGACACATATGTGCCGTCCTCGAGCCTGTCCCAGATCGATGTGGTGCCCACCGTCGATCCACGGCGTTGGCAGGTGACCCAGCCAAGGGCGCCGCCGGGAAGCGTGCCCGTGATCGGATAACTGGCGCCCGGACCAGTGCGCCTGTTCAGCGTCGGAATGGTTACCTGCAAGGGATAGCTGCAGCGCGGCAATGGTGTGCTGTAGCCGGCGTCGGACGGCGTACTGACGTAGTAGTCGGTGACGTAGTTGCCATCGGTCAGCTTGTTCCACAGCACAGTGGGACCGATCTTGGTGCCTGTGGTCTGGCAGACCACCCCCACCGTCGCCCCAGGTGGATATGTCCGCACGACCGGGGTTGAGGTCTTAGGACCGCTGCGGCCGTTGAGGTTGCCCGCACTCGTGATTTGGTACGCGTAGCTGACCGTCGCCACTGGCGCATCGAAGTGGTCGCTGTCAATGTCGATCTTGATACCACCGTAGGTTTCGTCATGATCACCGCGGTACTGCTTCCCGCGCTGGTGATTGGACCACAGCGCATTGGGGATACCGGTCCAGCCAGTCAGCGTCGGATTGTTGTCCCAGCGGGCAATCCATAGCGCGTCTGGGCGGGCGTAGGCCGTTGAGCTGTAGGACTCTGACAAATGCTTTGCGCCCGAGGAGATGTGGGCGTACATCCCGGCTAGGTAGCCCTGCCGATGCAGCTCGTTAGTCCAAGCTGACACATAGGCCAGTACGGCTGTACGGCATTCCGGATCATTGGCGGAATAGTGCTCCAGGTCGCCATAGATCGCGCTGCCGGGCAATATGCCCAGCACCTGAGCCTGCGATACCGCATCCGCCGCATCTGAGGTCCCGAGAACGTCTGCTGTACTGCTTGCGAATCGAGCGGCGGATGACCGGCGAACGCAGGGCGCCTGGTATCCCACATAGATCGGAATGATCCGCCAGCCCTGCAGCGACACCGTTGTCACCCATGTCGAACTCAAATTGGGCTGAGCACAGCTCCGACTCACGCCGCCGATGTAAGCGCCGACGCCTTGGTAGGGAGAGGAGATTTTCCAGGCCTGCATGGTCTCCAGCGCCGGCGCGGCGCACGCGTCGAATGCGTACCCGCTGAGCCGAGTTGCGCTGGCATTGGTCGGGTACGCCACCGTAGTGGCTGGCTCGGCGGACGCGGGCCTGATCGTCAAAGTGGTGATACCCGCTGCCAGCACCGCGGCTGCCACGCCCAGCTGACAACGGTTCATCGTGCTGTCCCCTTTAGCAGAGGAGTCCGAAGCCTTCGACCCTACCGCGAGAAATCACGCGATGGGTTGCGCCTAGGCGGTAGTCTCCTCGCTGGCCGCCGTCGGTACTCAACCCGTACTCACCCGATAGTCAGGATCGAAGCTCATGACACGCGTCTTCAACTTCAGCGCCGGCCCCGGCACGCTTCCGGAGGAAGTGCTGCTGCAGGCGGCGGATGAGATGCTCGATTGGCACGGCTCCGGCCAGTCCGTGATGGAGATGAGCCACCGAGGCAAGAGCTTCATTTCCATTGCCGAGCAGGCGGAGGCAGATCTGCGCAGCTTGCTCGCGGTGCCGGATGGCTACCATGTGCTCTTCTTGCAGGGCGGGGCATCGCTGCAGTTCGAGATGATTCCGATGAACCTGATCCAGGGCCGAAACGTCGCGGACTACATCCATACCGGCGAGTGGGCCAAGAAGGCGATCAACGCTGCGAAGGGCTTGGCTGATGTCAATATCGTCGCGAGCGCCGAGGACCGTTCATTCACCTATGTGCCTGCTCGGTCGGAGTGGCAACTGAGTGAGAACGCGGCCTATCTGCACTACACCTCCAACGAGACGATTGGTGGCGTCGAGTTCGGGTGGATACCTGACGTCGGTGACGTACCGGTGGTCAGCGATATGTCGTCCAACCTGCTATCCCGCCCGCTGGATGTCAGCCGTCTGGGTCTGATCTACGCCGGCGCACAGAAAAACATCGGCCCGGCTGGACTGGCGCTGGTGATCGTACGAGAAGACCTCGTCGGGATTGGTGAGCCGGCACCACCAGCGATGCTGGACTACGCGACTCATGCCAAGGCGCGGTCTATGTACAACACGCCGCCCACCTTCTCGGTCTACGTCGCGGGGCTGGTGTTCCAGTGGCTGCTGGAGAACGGTGGGCTGGCCGCCGCGGAGGAACGCAACATCGCCAAGGCCAAGCTGCTGTACGACTTCATCGACAGCTCCGACTTCTACCTCAACCCGGTCGAGAAGGCCGACCGGTCGCGGATGAACGTACCATTCCGGCTCGCCGGTTCCGCCAATGAAGCAGATTTCCTCGCTGCTGCAGCCAAGAATGATCTGATTGAGCTGAAGGGGCACCGCTCCGTCGGTGGCATGCGAGCCTCGCTGTATAACGCGATGCCCATCGAAGGTGTTCAAGCGTTAGTCGACTTCATGGCCGACTTCGCCGCAACGAAGGGCTGAGCTGGCGTGACTGACAAATATCGAATTCAGGTCCTCAACAACATCTCTGCTGGCGGGCTCAAGCGTCTGCCCTGGGATCGGTTCGCCGTATCTGCGGATGTGGACGATCCGCACGCGATCTTGGTTCGATCCGCCGATCTGCACAATCTGGAGATTCCGGAGTCCCTGCTCGCGGTCGGGCGCGCCGGGTCCGGAACGAACAACATCCCGATCCCAGCAATGTCGATGCGCGGCGTCCCGGTGTTCAACGCACCAGGCGCCAACGCCAACGCGGTCAAAGAACTCGTAGTGGCCGGCATGTTGTTGGCGGCGCGCAATCTCGATGACGCGCTGAAGTACCTGGACTCCCTCGATCCGGAGGATCCCGAGCTGGAGACCAAGATCGAGGCCGGCAAGAAGGCGTTCGCCGGCTATGAGCTTGCCAATCACACACTCGGAGTTGTCGGTCTAGGCAAGATCGGCTGCCTGGTGGCCGATGCGGCGATCAAGTTGGGCATGCATGTGATCGGGTACGACCCCGAGATCACCGTGGACTCGGCGTGGAGCCTGCCGGCGACGGTCAGGAAAGCACACAGCCTGAGCGACGTGCTCAAGCACAGCAACTTCCTTAGCCTGCACGTGCCACTTGTCGATGCGACCCGCGGCATGGTCGATGCCGGCGGGATGGCGCAGATGAAACC
>JBKPEY010000407.1:0-2895 GCA_046744405.1 Actinomycetota bacterium | reverse complement strand
GTACGCAACAGCTCTTCGGCGATGTCGTTCATCTTGCGGTTGTTCTGCTGGCTGGTGCGCACCAGCACCTGAAACGCACGCTTGGGTTCCAGGTCGTAACGGGTCATCAAAATACCCACGGCCGTTCCGATCGTGCGGTTGCTCTGCAACGCTTGGCGCAGCTGCCCGACCGTGGTCCGCACCTGATCAATCGCCTGATCGCGTAGCTGGCTCATCTGATAGTGAGCACGTACCCGAGCCTGCAGCTCTGCAGAGTTGAATGGTTTGGCGACGAAGTCGTCGGCACCGGCAGCGAAAGCCTCGATCGCTGATTCAGCCTCCGCGCGTGCCGTCAGCACGACGACCGGCACGCGGGCCAGGCGCTCGTCTTGCCGGATGACGGCAAGAACATCCAAACCAGTCTGTCGCGGCAGCATCACATCTGTGATCACCATGTCAGGTGGGTTTTCGGCGCTCTCTGCAAGCCAGGTCAATGCGGCCTCGGCATCGGGTACGGCCTCCACGGCGTATCCGTCTTTGGTGAAGATCTTGGTTATATAGGCACGAAGATCGGGCTCATCCTCGATGACCAGCAATCGCGGTCGAGCACCGCCGGCCTCGTCGTCGAGTATTGGCGCCGCAGTCGTTTCGACCACGCTGGCGTCTACTGGAGATCCGTTATAGCGCGGCAGGGCGACGACGAACTTGCTGCCTTGCCCCGGTTCGCTCGCTACCTGCACCGACCCGCCATGGGCAGCGGTCATATCCGCGACCAGCGCCAAACCAATCCCTGAACCCGATTGTTGATCACCAGGTACACGGTGGAATCTCTCGAAGATATGAGCCTGCTGATCCTGAGGGATACCTACACCGGTGTCGGAGACGGTAAGCACGACTTCGCTGTCATCGCCGCTGAGGCTTACCGAAACTTCGCCTTCCGACGTGTACTTCAGCGCATTGCTAACCAAGTTGCTCACGATGGTGGTCCACATGGTTCGATCGACGTACGCCCTGAGCGGTTCGGAAGAGGTATCGAAGCGCAGCCTCAGCGGGTCTTCGGCCACCTGCCGGAAGCCCTCGACGACATCAGCCGTCACCGACGCAAGATCCATCTCTTCGCGATCTGGAATCAGTGCGCCAGATTCGGCACGCGAAACATCCAGCAGGGCATCAACCACGCGCTGTAACCGATCACCCGCACGCACAGATGTCTCGACGGTGTCTCGTGCCGCAGCGGACAGTACAACGCCTGGCTCATGAAGGATGTCCTGCAGCGGGGTGAGCAACATCGTCAGCGGTGCACGCAGCTCGTGAGTGACATTCTGGAAGAACTCAGTACGTGCTCGATCCAGCTCCTCCAGCGCCAGCTGCCGCCTGCGTTCGTATTGGTAGGAGACCGCGTCGGTGATGATCACGCCTAGCTGCCGAGCAGCCATTGCCGCAAAGGCGGTATAGGCCTCGTCGGGTCGCCAATACGGATTGATGCCAATGATCAACGCTCCGGTCGGCTTCCGGGTGCCCAGCATGCCCACAGGAAGCACGAAAGCCTGATCGGGTGTCAGCGGGCCCAGTGGCCCAGGCGCGAAGAGCCCGGGATAGTGCTCGCGTAGCCCAGACACGAGCACCGTGCCTCCGTGCTCCAAAACCTCTAATACTGGCCCGCTCATCGGCGCCGGTGCGACTAGTTCGCAGGCCGACGCGACGGCTTCCTCGAATCCGTAACCGGCAACACGCTGCGGACTCTGGTTCGGACCTTCGAGGAGAAAAACTGCAGCGAACGGGACGCTCTTGCGGTTTTTGCCGATCACCTCGACGGCGGCTCGGCAGGTCGAGGCCAGCGAGTCATCCGCGGTGATCGAGAGGGTGCCCAGTCTGCGCAGCACTTGAAGTCGTCGCTCGTACAAGATGTGCTGCGTAGTCTCGGTGATGGCATTGAACAGCCCAACGATCTTGCCCTCGGCGTCGCGGATTGCACTCAGTGAGAAGGTGAAGTACGCCTCCTCCGGATATCCGTGCCGGTTGATGATCAGCTGTTGATCACCGCTGTGGTAAGCCCTGCCGGTCTCCATGACTTCTCGGGAGTGCTGATCACTCGCCGGCCATAGGTCCGGCCCGACTTCGCTCGCCGGCCGACCCAGCGCCCACGGGTGCTTCTCAGCACCGAGCAACGGAATGTAGGCGTCGTTGTAGAGCACCAAGAGGTCTGGTCCCCAGCTGATCTGGACCGGGAATTCCGAATCCAAGCAAAGATCCACCACCAAGCGAAGCAGCGCTGGCCAGCTCGCTTGTGGACCTAACGGCGTGGCCGACCAATCCACCTGGTCGTACACGGCCCGCATCGAGGCGCCGTTTGATGAGCCCGCGGTCGACAACTCGACGGTGGGCTCTTCTTGAGCGTCAAAGGACTCGGTCATGCATTCCGATCTGTCGCGCTCCGCGACAGCGGGCGAGACAACGCTGCTGGGATGTGGCTGTTGGTATCTGCCGGGGTGGTGCGAGCGCGCCTTCGACGGGGCCGCTGGTGCGCGCCGCCCAATTTAGTACGCGGTTTGAGCAGCTGCTGGGCAGATTGGCACTTTAGTGTTGGCTGACTGTCAACGGGTACTGCTAAGGCACAACAGTGGGGGAGGTGCGTATGCGGGTCGTCGCGATGACTGGCACTGCGGCTGTTCGGGGTCTTGTTGCCCCAGCCGGCCGGAAGGCCGGTAGATCATGATCAACAGGTGGTATCAGGAAGCCGTCATCTACAGCCTCGATGTGTCCTCCTTTCAGGACTCCGACGGTGACGGCCGCGGTGACCTTCGCGGACTGATCAGTCGCCTGGATTACCTTTCCCGATTGGGTGTTTCGTGCCTGTGGCTCAATCCGATCCATCCCAGCCCTGGGCGGGACAGTGGCTACGACATCAGCGACTAC
>JBKPEY010000127.1:0-1660 GCA_046744405.1 Actinomycetota bacterium | reverse complement strand
CGTGACGCTTGGCTACTTCGGGCAGCATCTCGGCCAGCTCACCGGCCAGTTCGACGCCGGTGGCGCCGCCGCCGCCGACTACCACTGTCGCCAGGCGCTGCTGCCGCTCGGGGTCGGTGGCGGCCGCGGCCGCCGTAAGTGCTGTGTTGACCGCCGCCCACACCCGTTCGGCGTCGGTGGATGAGTACAGCGACAGCGCGCGCTCGGCGAGGCCGGGAATGGCGAAGTCGTTGGGCCGGCTCCCGAGTGCCAGCACTAGCCGGCTCCAGCCGATCGACCCAGCTCCGGTGCGCAGCCCTTGGCCAGCCAGGTCGAAACCACTGATATCGGTTTCGAGAAAGCGGACCCGCTTGGCCAGCACATCCTGGAGCGGGATGCGCACCGCGTCGGCGGCGCGGGTCCCGCCGGCTACCCGGGGTAGCTCAGTGAGCACCTGGTGGTAGTTGTGCCGGTCGACCAGGATTAGCTCAGTCGTTGTGTTGTTACGCAGCTTGGCCGTCAGACGCAAGGCGATGTGCAAACCGGCATAGCCCGCGCCGGCAATAACGATCGGGCCGCTGCTCCCGGCGGTGGATGAATTCACACTGACCTCGGATCAGCGTACGCGGAGGCCAGGCTTGGCCAGTAGTCGTCAAAGTCCGGCATGGGATTGTCGTTCATCGCCGCGGCAAGCGCGTCAAGGTAGTACTCCCATCCGGGGCCGATCTCCTCGGAGTTGGCCTCTTCGTCGAGGTGGTGCACAAAGCGCAGCCCGGTGTGCTCAGAATCGATCGGGGTCAAGGTCACTTCGAGCAGCCATGCGCCGCCCGGATCGTGGGTGCTCACGGCTAGGTGGGTGGGCGGCTCGCAGGCGAGGATCTCCGCATGAGAGGTGGCGTCGCCCTCCTCCGCGACGAGGGTCAGTTCCACGGTGCCCCCGACTCGTGGCTCGCCAGTCCAGGTACAGAACCAGCGAGCGAGGCGGTCCGACTCGGTGATGCTTGCCCAGGCGTCATCGATGGACCCGGGCAGGATGCGCTCCAGCACAAGATCGCGGCCGGTTGCCGTCGTGGGAATCACCCGGCCGGTCGGAGTGGGGGTCATGCCGTCTCCTTCTGTGATAGTCGTAACGCGACGCGCCGTTCGCGGCGGGTCCGGCATACCTCGGTCTCCAGCGCATCGAGCCGGCCTGGCCAACTACCGGAGCTAAAACCTGGACTGCTGGTCAGGGCGGTCAGCCAAGCCGTGATTGGAGCCAGCCCGTCCAAGTCGAGGCGGTAGATCCGACGTCGCCCGACGAGTTCGTCGCGGACCAGCCCTGCCTCTCGGAGCACCCGGAGATGGCGGCTGACGGCGGGCCGGGATACCGGGAAGAGCGCGGCAACCTCGCCGGCGCTGAGATCACCGCGAGCCAGCGCAGATATGACCTCCCTGCGTGCCGGGTCAGCGACCGCCGCGAACGCATCCACGGCCGAAAGCGTAACAGCAGTGTTACGCGTTGGCGAGCTGTTCCAGAAGCGGGAGCTGGCTGAGCAGGTCATCCGCAGAGTTCCAGTAGACGTGCTCGACCCCGAGCTTGGCGGCATGGTCGAGATCGGCTGCGACCTGTTCGGGCGAGCCGAGCAGCGGCCCGTGCTCGTCTACGGGCTCGGCGGTGATATTGCCGTTCACCTGAAGCATG
>JBKPEY010000364.1:0-3748 GCA_046744405.1 Actinomycetota bacterium | reverse complement strand
AGGAGGCGAAGTTCCAGCGGCTGGTCCGGGCCAAGCATCGAACCGCTGGCGATGCGGAACAGCAGGCTATAGCCGATTTGGCCGGCGGCGCCGGTTACGGCGACCTTTACGGGTGCGCTCACGGACTCTCCTCTGAGCTGGATAGGGCGATACGTAGGGTGACGCTAGCAAGGTCTGGCACCGCTGACACGCTGAGGTCTGTGATCGATCCCTGCGCTGAGGTTGACCCCGTTGCCGCGGTCGTGGCCGCGCTGCACGGTCGAGAAGGGACGCGCTGGATCGGAGTTGACGGCAAAGGTGCGACCGGCAAGACATCGTTGGCAGCTCGGATTGCGGCAGCCCTCCCTGGGTCAGTTGTCGTGCACATCGACGACTTCGCTCGGCCAGATCTTCGGGGCTGGGAGCGGGATCGGTTCGTCCGCCAAGTCCTGGAGCCGCTGCTTGCCGGGCGAGCCGCCCGCTATCAACGGTGGGACTTCTTACGCAACGTTGGCGCCGAATGGCACACCCTACCGGCCGGAGTTCCTGTCGTGGTCGAGGGAGTTTCGGCTACTGACGTACGGCTGGGGGTGCCGTGGGACTTCACGGTCTGGATTGACGTGCCGTACGAGCTTCGACTGGCGAGGGCCCTCGAGCGGGATGGGCCCGAGATGCTGGAACGCTGGCTGACCGACTGGATGCCGAGCGAGGACGCGTACGAGCGGGAGCAGCACCCACAGGACCGAGTTGACCTGGTGTACCGGCCGTCGTGAGCGGTGTGAGCCGGTCAGACCGCGCTGCGGTCGTTCGATAGGTTGGCGGCATGGCGAAGATCAAGGTCGAGGGTACGGTCGTGGAACTCGACGGCGACGAGATGACACGGATCATTTGGCAGTTCATCAAGGACCGGCTGATCCATCCCTATCTCGATGTGAACCTGGAGTACTACGACCTCGGCATCACTTCTCGTGATGACACCGATGATCAGGTGACCATTGATGCCGCGAATGCGATCTCCAAGCACGGGGTGGGCGTCAAGTGCGCCACCATTACCCCGGACGAGGCTCGGGTGAAGGAGTTCAACCTCAAGAAGATGTGGGCATCCCCCAATGGCACCATTCGCAACATCCTGGGCGGCGTCGTCTTCCGGGAACCGATCATCATCTCCAACATCCCGCGGTTGGTACCCAACTGGACCAAGCCGATCGTGATCGGCCGTCACGCCCATGGTGATCAGTACAAAGCGACGAACTTCAAGGTGCCCGGCGCAGGTCGGCTGACGATCACCTTTACCCCCGAGGACGGCGGTGAGCCGATTCAGCACGTGGTTGCCGACTATCCGGCCGATGGCGGTGTGGCGCTGGGCATGTACAACTTCAATGACTCAATTGCCGACTTCGCACACGCCTGTTTCGCGTACGGATTGGAGCGGGGGTATCCGGTTTACCTCTCGACCAAGAATACGATCTTGAAGGCGTACGACGGGGCGTTCAAGGACATCTTCGCCGAGATCTATGCCGATGAGTACGAGGCGGAGTTTAAGGCTGCCGGGCTGACGTATGAGCACCGCCTGATCGATGACATGGTTGCGGCATCACTGAAGTGGGGCGGCGGGTACCTCTGGGCCTGCAAGAACTACGACGGCGATGTGCAATCCGACACCGTCGCCCAGGGCTTCGGCTCGCTGGGCCTCATGACGAGCGTGCTCATGACGCCGAACGGAAAGACGGTCGAGGCCGAAGCCGCACACGGTACGGTGACCCGCCACTATCGCCAGCACCAGGAGGGCAAGCCCACTTCGACTAACCCGATCGCCTCGATCTACGCCTGGACCGGTGGATTAAAGCACCGCGGCAAGCTCGATAACACTCCTGAGGTGACCAAGTTCGCGGAGTCTCTAGAGGACGTAATCGTGAAATCTGTCGAGGACGGGGCGATGACCAAGGACCTCGCCAGCCTCATTGGCCCCGATCAGTCTTGGCTCACCACTGAAGAATTCCTCGACACCCTCGACAAAAACCTGGCCACTCGCCTCTCCGCCTAACGCCGACTTGTCAGAACTGACCAGCGCTGGAGCACTGCTCAGTTCTGACAACTCTGAGGGTTATCCACAGATCGATTTTGAGCCGACGAGATTGGGTCCACATGACCTCAGACTCGTCGCCATGTACGCGATCACCTTCAAATATCCAGCTCTTTCACCAATGGCCGAAGCGCAGTGCGGGGTCGCCACTCGTCAGCAGTTGATTGGTCTCGGCGTGACGCTGTCGATGATCGAGGCCCAGGTAGCGGCTCAGCGCTGGACGACATGGGGATCACATGTCGTCATCATGCACAATTTCGAACCGACACGTAGTCAGCTGATGTGGGCCGCTGTCCTGGACGCTGGTTATCCAGCGGCGCTGGCTAGTCATACCGCGCTCGAGTTGCATGGCTTCAAGGCTTTTGCGGGGGAGGCTAAGCAGGTCCATCTGCTCATTGAGCGGGGCGCGAAGGTGACCACGCATCCACTAATCACTGTCCACGAGTCGCGACGGGTGAACCCGGAATTTCACGTCGAGATGGCTGGCTTGCGGTGTACAGACATTGCGCGATCGGCAATCGACGCAGCCGCCTGGCAGCCCTGGCCACGTTTCGCCTGCGCTCAGGTGGCAGCAGTGGTCCAGCAGGGATTGTGTACGGCCGAGGACTTGGACCGCGCCATGCGGTACGTCGGACGCGTACGACACAAGGCACATTTACGCGAAGCGATCCGCGACATCCGAGGAGGATCACAGGCTCTGAGCGAGATCGACCTGGTACGTCTCTGCCGCCGATTCGGTTTGCAAGAGCCGGATCGGCAGGTCAAGCGATCCGATCGGGGCGGTCGACTGCGCTACCTAGATGCCGAGTGGAAGCTCGTCAATGGCCGCCGAGTGGTGCTTGAGGTCGATGGCGCCCACCACCTTGATGTCGCGAGCTGGCAGGCTGATATGCGCAGAGAGCGAGGAGTGGTGATCGGCGGCGCCCAAGTGCTCCGCACTACGTCGGTGGAGGTGCGAGTCGAACCGTCACAAATCGCTGCAGACCTCTTGGCGATCGGTGTACCCAAAGTTGTCAGAACCCAGCGGCGCTATAGCGCTGCTGGGTTCTGACAAGTCGGAGTTAGAGGGTGGTAGCGCGGCCGATCTGGACGAGTTTCCAGCCGGCGTTACGCCAGGTCGGGGCATGCAGCTTGAGGCGGCCGTCGATGATCACCTTGGATGCGACCAGCTTCCCGAGGTATTCCGGATCGAGCTGCCGGAACTCTGGCCACTCGGTGAGGTGCAATACCACCTCGGCGCCGAGCAGCGCCTGCTCGACACTGGCCACCTGCGTGAAGCCTTCACGGGGTGCCAGTCGAGCTTGCGGGTCATAGATGCGTACGTCCGCCCCCGAGGCATGCAACTGATCGGCAACAGTCAGCGCAGGAGAGTTGCGGGTGTCGTCGGTTCCGGGTTTGAATGCCGCCCCCAACACTGCGATTCGCTTCCCGGCCACGCTGCCACCGGCCTGCTGGATAGCCAGTTCGGCAAGCTCGGTACGCTGACCGGCGTTGATGGCCTCCACTGATCGGATGAAGTCGGTCAGCACGTGCACGCCAAGCTCATCGGCGCGTACGGCCAACGCCGCGATGTCCTTGGGCAGGCACCCCCCTCCAAATCCCAACCCGGCATTGAGAAACTCACGCCCGATCCGCTTGTCGTAGCCGAGTGCGTCAGCGAGCAAGGTGACATCACCGCCCGCGGCC
>JBKPEY010000302.1:0-2941 GCA_046744405.1 Actinomycetota bacterium | reverse complement strand
TCGTGGATGATCTGGTACGGGCAATGGAGGCCGCCGCTACCCCGGAGAACGCACGGGCGCTGGCCAGGTACTTCAAGGTGGCACCCGGTAGCTATGGCGAGGGCGATGTCTTCCTTGGCCTCAAACTCAGTGATCTTCGGCGGTTGGCCAGGCCGTATGCCGCATCGGCTTTTGAACCTGCTGACTGGCTACCGATGCTGCACAGTGCGATCCATGAGCATCGGCTGATTGCGCTCGTCGTAATGAGCGAGCGAGCCAAGAAGGCTGCCAAGAAATCCAATGGCGAATTGCAGGCGATCTATGACACCTATCTCGACAACACCAACTACGTGAACAACTGGGATTTGGTCGATGTCAGCTGCGGTCCGATCGTCGGCGGTTACCTGCTGGATCGGAACCGATCACCGCTCTACGGGCTGGTCCGCTCCGACCTGATTTGGGACCGCCGTATTGCCATGGTCAGCAGCCAGCACTTTCTACGCCGCCGGGACACCACTGACCTTTACCGCCTCGCAGAGATCTTGCTACCCGATCGCCATGACTTGATCCATAAAGCCGTGGGCTGGTCTCTGCGTGAAGCTGGCAAGCGGGTCGATCGAGATGAGCTTCGTCGTTTTCTTGATCAACACGCGTCGATCATGCCGCGTACGGCGTTGCGCTACGCCATCGAACACTTCGAGCCGGCCGAACGCCAGCACTACCTTGGCATGCCACGACAACGCGATCCGGACTAGCGCGTAGTGCTGGCCCATCAACAGCGGCGACGGGTTCCGGGCGACATCACCGTAGAGAGGTCCGGCGCGGTGAGAAAATGCCGGTGCTCGGCGGCGAAAGCTGCCAAGATGCCCTTCTTGTTGCGGGTACGCCCCGGATGGGGAATGTCGTGGAACTTCTCATTGAACTGGATCGCCGCCTCGGTAGCGCGATCTTTGAAGCCCCGCAAGCTGCTGGAATCGACATGCAAGATCTCAGCCACCATGGCCATGTCACCCGCGGCGTCGCGGAGGGCCCGCCAGATTCGCACCCAGGAAGCGTCGGCTAGCAGGTTGTCGATGAGTGGCGCCCATTGGAGCCGTCGCTGCCAGGGCACTGGCGTCGGATTACCGCCATTGCAGATGGACTCCCGATAGTGCACTAGCGTGCCCGGATCATTCTTCGTCTTATCCATCAGCGCCGACGCATTGAACCAGTGATGTGCCGCTGCGGCGTACAGCGTCCTGCCGCTTTCGGTGAATTGACTGTAGGTCACGATCCGCGTCGCCGGACGCTCGTGGTGAAGCCGGAGCAGGGCGGTTAATCCGGTACTGGTTTGGGAGCTCAAGTTGAAGTCGACGAAGGCCAGATTCCAATTCAGGCCGCGGCGCAGCTGCTCATTCAGCTGGTCGATAGATGGCGCGACGGTCAGGTCACGTCCGAAGGCCTGCTCGAAATTGGCTCGTTCACCCGGCACGTCATCAACCAGCAGTACGCCGCTTGTGATCGCCGCCAGCCCTCCATGGCCTCCTTGATCAACTACAAAACTCTTGATCATCTGCGGACTTGATCACTCACTTTCTGGCATCCAGCGAGCAGTGACAGTTTTGGTGGTGCCGTTTTGCTTGGAGGTCAGTGATCCGGCAAGATCTCCTAGCCGGACCTCCAGCCGGGCTGAGCTCGTTCCCGGAGTCTTCCATACCCCATTGACCATAGGTGGAGCATCATCAGTCACTGAGATGGCGACCCGTCCATTTTCGGGAGCCACCGCGACCTGGATGGCGCCCGCGCCAGCATTCAATGCGTTGCCGACCAAGTCGTTCAAGACCAGCCGGGCAAGATCACGATCGCACGCGGACAGCCCTTCAACGCTGACAGCTACGGCGGCCTTCGCTCCAACAGCCCGGGCCAAGGTAAGCACCGGAGCCTCGAGATTCTGCAGACTCGTCGAGCTGTCACGGCCTAGTTGGGCGAGCGTCAGGGTCTCTCGTAGCCGACTGTTGGCCGAGACGGCAAGCTCGTACAGAGTGGGAGCAAAATCACGAACGCCACGAGCCTGCTGCTCGATCAGTCGAAGAGTGGTTGAAAGGGCGCCGTGTGTCTCGCTGATCACCAGATCGCGTCCCGCGTGGGATTCCTCTTGAACCAGTCCCGGCAGCGTCTGCATGATCAAGTCTGTATCCGAGATTCGAGAACCCACAACTCCGAGCGGCATCAAGCAAATTGCCAGTGCTGCCAGCCAGCCGTACTGCTCCCAGTCGGCCGGTAGGGCGATCAGGCAGACCGGCAAGGCGGTGAGAGGGCCGGCCACCAATCGGAAGATCTCGTGCCAGGCTGGAGGATCGGATTCGTCGGGATTGAACCAGGCGTGGTCATTAAAGATCAGCAACGAGGTCGTGATCAGGAACACTGTGGCCGCGGCCAACATGATGAGTCGTGCCCAAAGCGGATCGTCAGTTGCTATCCAGGACGGGATCGCGATGAGCACAAAGGCCTCGGGAATCTCGAAGTACGAGCCAAGGTTCAGTCGATGTCGACCGTCGGTCTTGGCCACGTTCCGGAGGTAGGCCTGCGATAACCAGAAACGAGGCTGGGTTCCGTTCCGAAGATGCCGCTCGTTGGTCCAGAGCAGAAAGCTGCCGATGGAGGCAAGCAGACACAATCCGATCGCCAGCACGTTGCTGCGACTGCCAATGGAGAGACCGGCGATGATCACCAACGCGGCCACCCGGACGTACCAGGCGTGCATGGTGTAGTTGCTGGAACGCCGAAGTAACGCGAGGTAGGAGATTCGGTTACGGCGATGACGGCTAAGCCTGCCGCCGAGGCTTGTGCCACCCACTGCCTTATGGTGTCCCGTTTTTCTGGTACGCGGCAAGCGCTACTGAGCAGTAACGCTAGGAACCTGCTGGCACGATGGCGGCGTGCGACACTTTGACCTTTGCATCATCGGCACCGGGTCCGGGAA
>JBKPEY010000654.1:0-4257 GCA_046744405.1 Actinomycetota bacterium | reverse complement strand
TCAACATCAAGCCGCTGCTCCACGCCGTCCCACACCTGGTCGATCTCGCGTTCTGCGCGACCGGAGGCGTAGCGCTCGTCACGAGCCACTTCACTGGACACCGATCGCACTCGATCCACCGCGCGCCGATGGGCCATGGTGGTCATCCAGGCAATGACACTGCCTTTGTCGGGCGAATAACGGGCCGACTGCCGCCATACCTCCACATAGACCTCCTGCATCACCTCAGCGGCGTGGTCGGGTGAGCGCAGCACCCGCAAGATGATCCCGTAGATGCGTTGCGAGGTGCGGTCGTACAACTCGGGAAAAGCCTGCTCGTGCCCGCGGGCACACAGCGTCATCAGGTGGATGAGGCCAGCCGCCTCGGTCTCCCGGTCAGCAGCCGCTTCGGTGCGGGCGGGTTGCCGCTCCGAATCCGGCGGCAGCGAGGTGACATTCATCAGACCGACGCTCTCACGATCACTGAGGCTTGCTCAGCAGGCGAGCCGAAACACGCTTTTGCCGGTGGAGTTGGTGATCATAGGGCGACTCCTTGTCTTGCCGATTTGTCTTGCCGACTTTGGTCTTGCCGACGCAGCGCAGAGCAGGCATTCCTGGTCCTCGCCGGTACTTCGTCGCGGCCTCGGTTCGGGATTGGTGAAGATCTCTTGGGGGAAGAGGCAGAATCGCCTCCATGGCCAAACGCACGACGATCCTCAAGGTCTCAGGTTTAAGCCGAGCCTTTGGACCGAATACCATCTTCGAGAAGTTCAACTTGGAGGTGCGTACCGGAGAGGCGATCGCGCTCACGGGTCGCAACGGGGCCGGCAAATCGACCCTGCTGCGCTGTTTGGTCGGCGCAGACCATCCAGACGATGGCAGCGTTGAGGTTTGCGGTAATGCGATGAACGAGACCTCACCAGAGATCAGGCGCGACGTCGCAACGGTGATCGATGATCTTGACTTCTTCCCGGACCTGAGCGTGGTGGAGCATCTAGATTTGCTGGCCCGTGCGCATGGCATCGCCGATCCAGACGAGGTCGTCGATGAGGTTCTCGAGGAGGTTCAGTTGGTGCCGCAGTCCGGTCAACTGCCGGGCACGTTGTCCTCGGGGCAACGCCGCCGGCTGGCTCTGGCAACGGCGTTCGTACGGCCGCGTAAGTTGTTGATCTTGGATGAGCCCGAGCAGCGGCTGGACACCGAAGGTGTGAGCTGGCTGGCACAACGGCTGAAATCAGAGCGACAAAAGGGCCTGGCCATTGTCTTTGCCAGCCATGAGCCGGAGCTGGTCGATTCTGTGGCGACTCGGGTGATCCAGCTTGGAGCGGCTCGCGGATGAGCAGTCTGGAAGCCGGCGCCGATGACTTCGCTTATGAGCAACCACCGGAACCGAAGCCGTTGACGCCAGCGAGTCCTCGTGAGCTCAAGAGGCTGATGAAGGACTGGCGGGCCGGCCGAGCTACCCGCAATGTGTTGCAGGCCATGAGCGACGCCTACGTCGCTGTCTTCGCGGCGGTCATGATCGGCGCCATGGTCGTCAACGTGATCTTGAAGGCCCAGCGAACGGTCGCACAGTGCACCAGCGCTACCTGTTTGTCCGCACGCGCGATCTTGCCCTGGGCGGCGTTCGCGGCAACGATCGCCGTCGCGCTGGCGGTTAGTCGGCTGTTCGGGCCGGTGCTGGCATCGGCAGCAGAAGGCTTCTGGCTGCTCGACGCACCGGTCTCGCGTTCCAAGCTGCTCCGCTCCCGACTGGTCGGCGCGATCATCGCGGCATTCTTGGGTGGCGCGATCGTTGGTGGGCTGATTTCGGCTCTGACCGGTTCCGGATTGATCGAGGTCCTGGTGTGGGCTGGGGCGACCGCACTTTCGGCAGCCTCCTCGGTCGCCTTTGCAGCGGCTCAGCAAGGCATCGAGCGACACCGACTCACGCACCTCGCGACCTACCTGTTTGGCGTACTGGCGATAGGGGCTCTGTTCAGCGTCGTCGGTGTAGCTGCGGGGTGGTTCACCCTGGGGCTTTCTGACAACCTCGGCGTCGAACTGGGTCTGATCATGATTGCCGCCTCCGTGCTGGTCTTGCTGGTGAGCGCATGGCTAGCGGCGCTCCGGCTGGGTCAGATTCGACGAACTCGGCTGCTAACCGGCGGGGCTCTGGTGAGCGGGATCTCCGGAGCTTTCTATGCGCTCGACATTGGGCTCGCCCGCGACATCGTGGTCGAGCGACGTGCCATCGAACGGGGCCATGTCCATCCACGGCGGGGCAAGGGATTGGGACTCGAGGCGCTCGTCTGGCGGGAATGGCAACGGCTTTGGCGGTTCCCGCAGCCGTTACTGGTGCTTGCTGCCACGATCGTCGTTCCGTACGCGGCCGACGCGCTCGGCATGAGCGTGCTTACCCCGGTCTTCGCGGCGCTTGCCCTGTTTGGCGCAACAATTCCGCTGCTGAACGGACTCCGTGTGCTCACCCGTACCGGTGGCCTGGCCCGCTGTCTGCCCTTCTCTCTGGCCCGGATCAAGCTGGCGTCGATCGCCGTACCTGCGATCTTGGCCGGGATCTGGGCGTTGGCGACGACGCCGGCCTATCTGGGCTTCGGAGACGGGGCTGTGGATCGCCCGGTGCCGGAAGCATTCTTGACCGCCGTCGCGACGGCGGCGGCCGGGCTGCTCGCGGCGGTTCGCTGGACACAAGCCAAGGGCGTGGACTTCGGTGCTCCAATGGTCGCCAGCCAAGCGGGTGCCTTTCCACCAGGTCTGGTAACCAACCTGTTCCGCGGCTTCGACGTGTGCATCATCACCACAGCGCCGTTGCTACTGGGCCTCTCGCCATGGTGGTCGCTCGGCATCGCAGCGATTGCGGCAGCGATCCTGCTCAACTCCATGGATGCCGAGACATTGCGAGCGCGTCAGGCCGAGCAGCAGAAACAGTTGGCGGCGCAGCGCAAGCAGCGCGCCGATGCCGCGGCGGCTGCAAAGCAGCGTAAACGCTGAGCTGAGTCGGCATGCCCATTGTGAAAGCAATCACAAATCGGGATTCCATGTACCACGTCGATTGGTGGGCTCACCAACCGCAGATACGCTGTGGCCCGTGACCTGGTCGGCGCCGGACCCGCCGCGGCTCCGCGTACGGACATATCCGATCCAAGATCCGGGCTCGTTGCTCGGTCTGCTCCCGCCAAAAGACAGCTACGTCTGGTTGCGTCATGGCGATGGGCTCGTCGGCTGGGGCGAGGTCGTGCGACTGAAGCCAGCCAGCATTGCCGAGGCCGCCGAGTGGTGGGCCGACCTTGCGGCTCAGGTTGAGGTGACGGCGAGGCTGGATGATCCACCAGCCGGCGCCGGTCTGATGGCGTACGGCAGTTTCGTCTTCGATCCTGCAAACTCTGCCGGCCGGTCGAGCCTTATCGTGCCGCAGACGGTTGTGGGACGGCGCAACGGACGCGTATGGCGAACCGACATCGGACCAGTCGCCCAACACGGGGTCGACGCCGGCCAGCCGTCGCCAGCTAAGAGGCCCCGCAGTGTGACTTTCGCCGATGGTGGTCTTAGCGGTCCCGAATGGGAGGCTGCCGTTGCTGAAGCTGTGCGCCGCATTGGCAACGGTGCGTTGGACAAGGTGGTGCTCGCTCGGGATCTGCTTGCGTTCGCTGAGAACGACATCGACCTGCGGTGGATCGCCGGCCGGCTCGCGGAAAATTACGCCCAATGCTGGACGTATTCAGTTGACGGTCTAGTGGGCGCTACGCCGGAGATGTTGGTGAAACGTGAGGCTGGGTTGGCTACCTCACGGGTACTGGCCGGGACCATCCGCCGTTCCGGGAATGATGATCATGATCTCAACCTGGCCGCGGCGTTGGCTCGGTCGAGCAAGGATCTAGAGGAGCACGAGTACGCCGTACGTTCCGTTGCCAGGGCACTGGCCCCCTTCTGCTCCGGCATGAACGTGCCAGATGGGCCGTACGTCCTGCAGCTGCCCAATGTCTTGCACTTGGCAACCGACATCACCGCCGTCGCTGACAAGGGTGTTGCCTCCCTGGCACTTGCCGCGGCGCTGCATCCGACTGCCGCAGTTTGCGGCACGCCTACCGACAGCGCGCGATCCTTGATCGCCGAGCTGGAGCACCTGGATCGTGAGCGCTATGCAGGACCGGTTGGCTGGATCGACGCCAACGGTGATGGCGAGTGGGCGATCGCCTTGCGCTGCGGGCAGCTCAGTGAGACCGACCCGCACCAGATCCGGCTTTTCGCCGGCTGTGGGATCGTTGCTGGTTCCGATCC
>JBKPEY010000595.1:0-2544 GCA_046744405.1 Actinomycetota bacterium | reverse complement strand
TCGACGGGCAGCGGACCGAGAAAGCTCGCTGCCAGTCACCTCTCCCGGTCGACCACGTAACGGTGGGGCCGGGCGCGGATCGCGTACGGCCCCCAAGAAGGGCAGTCCTGTGTCTTCTTCATCAAGCCGTCGCACTTACGTTCTCGACACTTCCGTCCTGCTGAGTGATCCGCACGCCATTCGGCGCTTCGACGAGCACGATGTAGTGCTTCCCGTTGTGGTGATCACCGAGCTGGAGGCCAAGCGCCATCACAATGAGCTGGGCTACTTCGCCCGTACGGCGCTCCGCCACCTCGACGAGCTGCGGATCATTCACGGTCGTCTTGATGATCCCGTTCCAGTCAACGATTTTGGCGGCAGCATTCGCGTGGAGCTCAATCACACCGATCCTGCAGCACTGCCAGACGGCTTCCGGCTGGGCGATAACGACTCGCGCATTCTGGCGGTCGCGTTGAACCTCGCCGTCGAGGGTTGCGCAGTCACGCTGGTCTCAAAGGATCTGCCGATGCGGGTCAAGGCCTCGGCCGTGGGTCTTAATGCTGAGGAGTATCGCGCAGAGCTCGCGGTGGAGACGGAGTGGACCGGGATCAGGGAGATCGAGGTCGCTGGCGGCGATATCGATCAGCTCTACGAACGGGGGTCGCTCGAGTTGGATGAGGCTCGGGATCTGCCCTGTCACACCGGTGTCGTATTGCTGAGTGGCAGTGCATCCGCGCTGGGCCGCGTAATGCCGAGCAAAGACGTCAAGCTGATCAAGGCTGATCGGGACGTCTTTGGCATCCATGGCCGCTCAGCTGAGCAGCGAGTCGCCTTAGAGCTGCTGCAGGATCCCTCGATCGGCATCATCTCCCTCGGTGGCCGGGCAGGCACCGGGAAGTCTGCCCTTGCCTTGTGCGCAGGGCTTGAGGCCGTCTTAGAACGGCAGCAGCATTCCAAGGTCGTTGTGTTCCGCCCGCTGTACGCGGTGGGGGGCCAGGAACTCGGTTATCTGCCGGGTACCGAAGGGGAGAAGATGGCGCCCTGGGCGCAGGCCGTCTTCGACACGCTCGGCGCGCTCACCACGAAGACAGTCATCGAAGAGGTTTTGGCACGCGGTTTGCTCGAGGTGCTGCCCCTTACTCATATTCGTGGTCGCTCTCTGCACGATGCCTTCGTTGTCGTCGACGAAGCGCAGTCCCTGGAACGCAACGTACTGCTCACCGTGCTGAGCCGGATCGGCCAGGACTCACGGGTTGTTTTGACTCACGACGTCGCCCAGCGGGACAACCTCCGGGTCGGCCGCCACGATGGTGTCGTCGCGGTAGTCGAGAAGCTCAAAGGCCATCCGCTTTTTGCTCACGTCACCCTGACCCGCTCTGAACGGTCCCCGATTGCCGCGCTCGTGACCGAGATGTTAGAAGATGTTGCGGTCTGAGACTGCCGCCGATGAATTAAGCATCGAAATCATCTCAAGATGATGACATTTGGATAACGAAATGTGGCATCCTTGGGCGCGTGCGTCGACTCGCTCAGCATGCCATAGTCGGGGTTGGCTTCGCAGCGTTTGTCGCAACAGCAGCAGTCGCCGGGCTGAGTAGCCCAGGTGAGCAAACCGCCGCTATTGCCGTGCCCGCCCCAATTGTTGCCATCTCTTCCCCTTCCATCGACTCCATCAGTGACGAGCGCGCCGCGGAACGAGCGGCGGCCAAGGCGCGCGACGATCGCAAGGCGACTCGGGCGAAACTGACCGCCGCAAAGCACGCGGCCAAACGCGCCAAATCTCTAGGGTTGGAGACCCAGGCGATCGCCGCTCAGCAAGCCAAGATCAAAGCTGAGCTGGCGGCCGCGGCCAAGAAAGCGGCCGAGGAGAAAGCTGCCAGAGAGCGGGCATTGCGCAACCGTGGCTACCAGCCTGGTGTGACCGATCCGAAGGAGATCGCTCGGCAGATTTTGAACAACAAGTTCGGGTACGGCTCAAGCCAGTTCGATTGCTTCAACAACATCATCATGCGAGAGAGCATGTGGCGGGTGAACGCCACCAACCCCAGCTCCGGGGCGTACGGCATCCCCCAAGCGCTGCCCGGCTCGAAGATGGCCAGCGAAGGTAGTGACTGGAGGACAAATCCCGCAACCCAGATCATCTGGGGGATCAAGTACATGAAGGACCGTTACGGCAGCCCCTGTGCTGCCTGGAGCTTCAAGAGCGCGAACGGCTGGTACTGAATCTTCTGGCATCTCGCCGCACATGGCACAACTCGACTGAGGCCAGGCGTCTGCATGCAGCGTTGACTTGCAATTCACCCTCCGCCGGCCAGCGTTTCTCCGCACAAAGCCACCAATGCAGCCCAAAACAGCCAATCCGCCGCTCAAATGTTGCCGTGTGCGGAAAGACGAGTTCAGATTCGAGAGCAGCGTCCCAGTTCAGATCGGCCGACGGGTCATGGCGAGCACGTCCAGCGCAGCGTCCAGCTGTTCCTCGGTTAGTGAGCCGTTGCTGACGTAGCCGTTCTCGATGACGACCTCACGTATGGTCTTCTCCTCCTTGAGCGCCTGCTTGGCAACCGC
>JBKPEY010000452.1:0-6883 GCA_046744405.1 Actinomycetota bacterium | reverse complement strand
ATGGGAAATTGCCGGAGCTGAGCGAAAATGCGGCAGAGGCCTTGCTGATGCGGGTCTCCAGCGGCAGCGAGTTGGCAGTTCGGGACCGGTCCGCACTGTCGCAGGTCGGCCCGGTGGACGTCGCACTGGCCTTGCTGCACGGGCCCTATGGCGAGGACGGCACCATCCAGGGACTTTTCGAGATGATGGGGACCCGCTATGTGGGTGCCGGTGTGCTGGCCAGCGCTGTCGGCATGGACAAGCACTACATGAAGCTCGTGTTGACGGCGTCCGGGCTTCCTGTTGGGCCTTTCGTACCCATCACTCCCGCGGAGTGGCAGCGGGACAAGGTGGCCTGCCTGGAAGCCATCGCGACGTTGCAATACCCCGTGTTCGTCAAGCCGGCTAGGGGCGGATCCAGCTTGGGAATTTCCAAGGTGAATGATCCCGGTTGTCTCGAGCGGGCCATTGAGGTCGCGCAAGCCTACGATCCCAAGATCATCGTGGAACAGGGATTCGTCGAGGCACGCGAACTCGAGTGCGGTGTACTCGATGATCTTGACGGCGGCTCGCCCCAGGCTAGCGTGGTGGCCGAGATACGTGTGCACAGTGTCTCCGGCTTCTACGACTTCGATGCAAAGTATCTACCGGAGGAGCAGGTTGATCTTGATGTGCCGGCTCAGGTGCAGCCTGAGTTAGCTGATCAAGTCCGGCAACTGGCTATTCAGACCTTCGAGGCGATTGGGTGCGAGGGACTCGCTCGGGTTGACGTCTTCGTCACTCGCGATGGACAGGTAATGATCAATGAGATCAACACCATGCCGGGTTTCACCCCGCATTCGATGTTCCCGCGCATGTGGGCAGCCAGCGGTGTGCCTTACCCCGACTTGGTCGAGCGGTTGATCACCTTGGCGCTCCGCCGTCCAGTTGGGCTGCGGTAGCAGCTGCGAGCGTCGGGAAATCGCGCGCCGCCGTGCTGAGGAGGAACGAGCGGAGGCGCATTTTCCTCCGCGAGTGACGACGAAGTAGGCGGGCTCCACACGCGATTGCGCGAGCAGCTCCAAATTCAAATGTGCACCACAGGGCAGGTCACAGTGCGGGTGATGCCAGGCACCGTTTGGACCCGAGCTACCACCAGCTGACCGAGTTCGTCGACGCTGGCCGCTTCGGCGCGCACGATGACGTCGTAAGGACCCGTGACATCTTCGGCCAGCGTGACACCTTGGATGTTCGCAATCGCGTGCGCGACCTCAGCTGCCTTGCCGACGTTGGTCTGGACCAAGATGTATGCCTGTACGACCATCAGCTGGTACCTCCTGCGGTTTCGGACGGCGCTGTCTTCACTACTCTCAGGGCGCATTGACGGTCTCTAGCAGCAGACCGCGTACGCTCGCCGATGTGCGTCACGCTACAGGGTTGAGCGGAACCGTGAGTATCCGACGTAGAGGGAGATCGGGTGAATATCAGGGGTGACGCCACGTTGGCCGAAGTAGGGGAATTCCCACTTATTGCAGCGATCACCGAAGGACTGACGTTGAGCAGCGACGTTCGGGTCGGTCCGGGGGACGATGCCGCTGTACTCGCCATCGAGGGTGCGGTGGCGACGTCGGTGGATGTGCTTGTTGAGGGAGTGCATTTCCGGCGTGATTGGTCGGAGGCCCGAGACGTCGGACGCAAGGCGGTCGCTGTCAACGTCGCCGATCTGGAGGCGATAGGTGCCCGGGCAACTGGTCTCCTCGTGGGCTTCTCGGCGCCTCCCGATCTGAAGGTGGGTTGGGTGCTCGATTTTGCTGACGGCTTGCGTCAGGAAGCCGAGGCGGCCCGGGTCAGTCTGCTTGGTGGGGACGTCACGAGGGCCCGCGACATTACGATCGCAGTCACCGCAATGGGTTCGCTTGAGGGTCGCGAGCCTGTGCTGCGGTCGGGGGCACGGCCAGGGAACCTGGTGGCTATTCAAGGTCGGCTGGGTTGGGCAGCCGCGGGCTTAGCGGTACTGGCTCGGGGCTTTCGGTCACCGCGTGTCCTGGTGGAGGCCCAACGAGTGCCTCAGCTGAGCTACGGAGCCGGCGCGGTCGCTGCCCAGGCCGGCGCCACATCCATGATCGACATCTCCGACGGCCTGCTTGCTGATCTTGGGCATATGGCGCAAGCTTCCGGCGTACTCATCGACCTCCGCCGGGATGCCTTTGAGGTTGCCGAACCGTTGCAGGCAGTTGCCGCAGCAACCGGCGCCGATCCATACACCTTTATCCTCACCGGGGGAGACGACCACGCCCTGGCGGCTACCTTCCTGGACGCGAAATCTGTGCCGGAAGGCTGGCTGGTAATAGGCCGGGTCGAGCAGGCTGACCATGATCAGATCAGCGTCCTGGTAGATGGTGCGGTATGGGAGACACCCGCGGGCTTCGACCATTTCCGCTCCGTCCGAGCGACCGAGTCGCGCAGATGAGCCTGCCCACCGCTCGCGTGCTGACCATTGCCGGCTCCGACTCCGGCGGCGGAGCGGGTATTCAGGCGGATCTGAAGACGATGCTGGCGCACGGCGTACATGGCATGACGGTGCTTACCGCGGTTACCGCGCAGAATTCCGCTGGCGTGCAGGGCATCTGGCCGCTGCCGCCCGAGGCGATCCGCGCTCAGTTCCGGAGCGTGATTGATGACATCGGCGTGGACGCGGTCAAAACCGGGATGCTGGGCAGTGAGGAGATCGTGGGCTGCGTTGCAGATCTGGTCGCTGATCTTGCTCCGCAGGTGCCGCTGGTCGTCGATCCGGTGTGCGTCAGCAAGCACGGTGATCGGTTGATTGATCAAGAGGCGATTGGTGCGCTGCGCAGCCTGTTGTTTCCCCATGCCACGGTGATCACTCCCAATCTCGATGAGGCTGCGGTACTGACCGGATGTTCCGCTGACAGCCCGGCAGCTGAGCTGGCCGATCGTTTGCTCGCCTTCGGGACGCGATGGGTGCTGATCAAGGGCGGTCATGGCGCAGGTCACGCTGTGGACTATTTGAAGAGCAAGGATGGTCTTGATTTCAGTTTCAGTGCAGCCCGGGACGACAACCGCCATACTCACGGAACTGGTTGCACGCTCGCCTCAGCCCTGGCGAGCCAGCTTGCCTTAGGTAGCAGCGTTCCGGAAGCGATGGCGCTGGCGAAGACCTATGTCACGGGTGCCATCGCTGCTGGTTTTGCGTTGGGCAGCGGCATCGGGCCAACGGATCATCTCTGGGAATTGCGGGACCATCTCGCGACGCGGAAACCTACGTCGACCTAGACTCCGCGCACTCTGCACAGGTTGCAGCGTGTGCAGACCGACAGCGAACTGTGCAGACCCTTGGCCAGTACAGCAGTCGGCATCGGCGTGTGACCCAGTCCAGAAAGTGGTTGATCTTGTAGCCTCACAAGCATGGCGACCCGCGCGTCTTCCCCACCGCGGTCACGCAGCCGTTCGGGGTCCTCCCGGCGTGCGAGGCCACGGTCGACCGGAAGCAAGAGATCCGCATCTGCTGTTGCAGCACAGGCCAGCGCGTCCCGGCGGCGGACCAATCGGAGCCGATCTCGAAGTCGTCGGTCCCGTGAGCCGCTCTTCGATCAACTGATCTTGGGTATTGCCGCCATGTTGGGCGGACTCGCCTATGCCGTGGGCCGCGCCGTACGGCGGGTCGGACCGGCCGTGGAGGACGTCGACCCGGCAGTTCGCCGCGACGGAATTGGGCTCTTTCTGCTGGGTAGCGCCATCATCGTTGCCGCCGCGGTGTGGTGGGGACTCCCGGGCGCGGCAGGCCATGCGATCTTTCTGGCAGTCGCGAGCACCATCGGAACCCTCTGTTACATAGCACCTCTGCTGCTGGTGCTGATGGCCTGGCGAACATTGCGTCACCCGGACCGCAATGGTCCGCTGGGACGACAGCTGATCGGCTGGAGCGCGATCATGCTCGGCTTGCTGGGCTTGATCAACATCGCCCGTGGGCTACCGCGCACCAACGAACCCGAGCGGCTGCGGAATGCGGGCGGAATCATCGGCTACGTCTCCTCCAGCCTGCTCTCGGATCTTTTGACGGTTTACGTCGCGGTGCCGTTATTGATCTTGCTGCTGCTCTTCGGGGTGCTGGTGGTCGTCGGTATTCCGCTCCATCAGATCCCCGATCGGGTGCGATCGGCACGCGCGCGGCTGCAGCACCGTCCCGTCGTGATCGAAGGGCAAGTGGTCGGTGAACTGGAGTACAGCGGCAACCAGGCCTATGACACTCCGGTGATCGGCGATCAGTCTGGGCAGCGTCGGCGCAAAGCAGGCGATGCCCGGCAGCTCGAGGGGGGCGGATTTGATGCCGCCGAAGCGGCGACAGACTCAGCTTCGAAGCCGGGGAGTCCCATTACTGCTGGTCTGCCACCAGGCGTCACGGTGCACGGAATAGATGGCGAGGAGTTAGAAGCTCCGCAGCACACTCCGATGCCACAGCTCGTAGAACAGCTTCAGCTGTCCGGAGACGTCCAATATCTGCTGCCCGATCCCGCCGCTCTCAAGCACGGCAGCGTACATAAGGCGCGTACCAATGCCTCCGATGCTGTAGTTCATCAGCTGACTGAAGTGCTGCTCCAGTTCGAAATTGATGCGCATGTGACCGGCTATAGCCGCGGCCCGACCGTCACTCGATACGAGGTCGAACTGGGTCCGGCGGTGAAGGTGGAGAAGGTCACTGCACTAAGTCGCAATATCGCCTATGCAGTCGCGAGCGCCGATGTTCGGATTCTGTCCCCGATTCCTGGGAAGTCCGCCATTGGCATCGAAATCCCCAATAGTGACAAAGAAGTCGTTTCTCTTGGGGACGTGCTGCGGTCGGCCCGCGCCAGAAATGATCATCACCCGATGACGGTTGGTTTGGGCAAGGACGTCGAAGGTGGCTTCGTAGTGGCCAATCTGGCCAAGATGCCGCATCTATTGGTGGCCGGCGCCACCGGATCGGGCAAGTCCAGCTTCATCAACTCCATGATCACCTCGATCATGATGCGTGCCACACCGGACGAAGTGCGCATGCTTTTGGTGGACCCCAAGCGGGTGGAACTGACCGCGTACGAGGGGATTCCTCACCTGGTGACCCCGATCATCACCCATCCCAAGAAGGCGGCCGAAGCGCTGCAGTGGGTCGTCCGTGAGATGGACTTGCGATACGACGACCTGGCCGCGTTCGGGTTTAAGCATGTCGATGATTTCAACAAGGCAGTTCACTCCGGCACGCTCAAGCCATCAGCGGTGGCTCCTGACGGCAGCAGCGAACCGTCACTTCCAGTGGACCCATCATCGAATCGGCCGCTTACGCCCTATCCGTACCTGGTGGTTATCGTCGATGAGCTCGCCGACCTCATGATGGTGGCTCCTCGTGACGTCGAGGATTCGATAGTCCGTATCACTCAGTTGGCGCGAGCCGCCGGAATTCACCTGGTTCTGGCCACCCAGCGGCCGAGTACCGATGTTGTCACAGGGCTCATCAAGGCGAACGTGCCGAGCCGGCTGGCGTTTGCGACATCCTCTATGACCGACTCCCGGGTGATCTTGGATCAGCCCGGCGCAGAGAAATTGGTCGGTCAGGGCGACGGGTTGTTCCTTCCGATGGGGTCGAGCAAGCCGATCCGTATCCAGGGTGCGTGGGTCACCGAGCAGGAAGTCAGGGCTGTTGTCAGTCATGTAAGTGATCAGCTCAAGCCCACTTACCGCGAGGATGTGACGTTGGCCTCAGAATCGAGCGCCCGAGTTGCGGAAGACATCGGTGATGATCTTGATCTGGTGGTGCAGGCAGCAGAGCTTGTGGTTACCCTGCAGCTCGGCTCGACGTCGATGCTGCAACGCAAGCTGCGCGTGGGATTTGCCAAGGCTGGGCGGCTGATGGACATCCTGGAAACCCGCGGAATCGTCGGGCCGTCGGAAGGGTCAAAACCTCGCGATGTTCTGGTCAGTACCGATCAGCTGGAAGCAGTCCTGGAAAATCTCAAGCTCGGGTAAGGCCAGTGGAGCCGCCTGTGCCGGCGGCTGACCGGGACACCGTGGTTCATATCGATATCGGTCATACTGGGACGGCCATGCTTGAGTCCGCAGCATCCGCCGTTCGGGCTGACAGCCACGGTCCGACGAGCTCTGAGCCCACGGCGGTGCACCTGGTCACACTGGGTTGTGCTCGCAATGAAGTCGATTCCGAAGAGCTTGCCGCACAGCTGGACAGCGGCGGCTTCAGGCTGGTGGCCGATCCAGCTGAAGCTGATGCGGTGATTGTCAACACCTGCGGTTTCATCGAGGCAGCTAAAAAGGACTCCATCGATACCTTGCTGGCGGCAAGCGATCTGAAGAAGACTGGCCGAGCCACAGCCGTCGTTGCCGTCGGCTGCCTCGCAGAGCGCTACGGTCACGAGCTCGCCGAGTCCCTCCCAGAAGCTGACGCAGTCCTTGGTTTCGACGACTACGCCGATATTGGGGACCGAGTGCGGACGGCTTTGGTGGGAGAACCGCACCCGGCGCATATGCCACGTGATCGGCGCTCGCTGATGCCGCTTGCTCCGGCTGCACGGGCGTCGGCCGCGAACACCGTAGCTATCCCAGGGCACCAGATGATGCGCGTAGGCGGGGTAGGACCGGCGAGCGGGCCACGGATTGTCCGACAACGACTCGACGGGGGGCCGTACGCGCCGTTGAAGATCGCTTCCGGCTGCGATCGGCGCTGTACCTTTTGTGCCATCCCGTCATTTCGCGGAGCGTACGTTTCCCGTCGGCCTGCGGAGATCATCGCCGAGGCAGCTTGGCTGGTTGGGCATGGTGTCCGGGAACTCTTTCTGGTCAGCGAGAACTCCTCAAGCTATGGCAAGGATCTTGGTGACATCCGGCTGCTCGAGCGTCTGCTGGCCGAGTTGTCCGAACT
>JBKPEY010000472.1:0-7386 GCA_046744405.1 Actinomycetota bacterium | reverse complement strand
AGATCCTCGGCGTCGGCAAACACCTCGACCTTGCGTGCCACCTCTTCAAACGCGGTCTGGGTGTAGCTGACGACATGCATCATCTTGAGGAAGCTGCGCACGTTGAGACCTGAAGAGTGACAGGCGGACCGCCCCGTCGGTAGCACGTGAGTGCTGCCGGCACAGTAGTCCCCCAGCGAGACTGGCGACCACGGTCCGACGAAGACCGCGCCCGCGTTGGTGATCATGGAAGCAATTCGGTCTGCGTCGGCAGTCTGGATTTCCAGATGCTCTGCTGCGTAGCCATTGGCTACCTCGATGCCCTGCTCGATGTCATCCACCATCACAATTGCGGATTGGCGACCTGTCAGTGATTGCACGATGCGTTCCACATGTTTGGTTACTGGAACCTGAGCCGAGAGTTCAGCCTGTGTTCCCTCGGCGAGTTCGTCGGATTCGGTGATCAACACCGCTGCAGCGAGCGGGTCATGCTCGGCCTGGGAGATGAGGTCAGCGGCGACATGGACTGGATCGGCCGTAGCGTCGGCAAGCACTGCAATTTCGGTCGGTCCAGCCTCGGAGTCGATGCTGACGCGTCCTTTCAGCAGGCGCTTCGCCGCAACGACGTAGATGTTGCCGGGCCCGGTGATCAAGTCGACTTGCCGGCAAAGGTCCGGTACGCCGTAGCCGAACATGGCGATCGCTTGCGCGCCGCCGACCGCATAGACCTCATCGACGCCAAGGATGTGGCAGAGCGCCAAGATGTTGGGATGCGGCAGTCCGCCGAACTCGATCTGCGGTGGCGAGGCGAGCGCGATGGAGGGTACGCCGGCGACCTTCGCCGGCACCACATTCATGATCACGCTGGACGCCAGCGGAGCTAAGCCGCCCGGCACGTACAAGCCGACCCTGCTCACTGGAATCATGCGTCGGCGTACGACTGCACCGGCTGCCACACCGACCTCGCCGCCGGTGTCGCCAAGCTCGGTTTCGCAGACCCTGCGCCGCCGCGCGATTGCTGTAGCAAAGGCTTTCCGAAGATCGGGGTGCAGCCGTGCCGCAGCGTTCTCCAGCGCTGTGCGTGGCACCCGGAACGAGCTAGGGAGCACTCGATCGAAACGCATCGAGTAATCGGCGAGCGCCGCCGTTCCGCGGCGTCCGACATCGTCGCAGATCGGTCGGACGATCTCTGTCGCCGCAGCGACGTCGAAGTCGGCCCGGGGCACAATGGCGGCGTAATCCAGCCGCTGACCGGCCGCTCGCCGGCCGCGAAGATTGATCTCCCGAAGCACGGTGAGATTCTACGGCCCGGGGGTCTTGCGCCGACTAGATAACCAAGGGCTGGTGTGCGCAGCAGATTAATATTTCGTCCGGCGGAGCGCCAGCTTGCTTGAGGAGGTTCATGGAAAAGCCGCTGCCCGAGCGCGGCACGATCTTGAGAGCCGCAATCGGCATCGGTTTTTACGCCATGGCTTTCGGCGCCTCGTTCGGCGCGATCTCCATCGGCTCGGGATTGACTGTGGCCCAAACGATGGTGCTGAGTCTGGTGATGTTCACCGGCGCATCGCAGTTTGCTTTTGTGGGTGTCGCTGCATCGGGTGGATCCCCCTTCGCTGCGGTACCTGCGGCCCTGCTACTGGGGATGCGTAACGCCTTCTACGGCGTGCCGCTTTCGGAGATCCTGCATCCACGGGGACTGACCCGACTCTGGACAGCCCACTTCGTGATCGATGAGAGCACGGCAATGGCCATCAGCCAGTCCACACAACGAGCCAAGCGCTATGCATTCTGGGCGACAGCGCTGATCTTGTTCACCCTCTGGCAGCTCGGCAGCCTGACTGGCGCGCTTATTGGCCGCGCAGTCGATCCTGCCGATATCGGCCTTGATGCTGCGGCGCCCGCGGTATTCCTAGCCCTGCTCTGGCCGATGTTGCGACAGCCCGAGGCGCGCTGGGTGGCCTTGGGCGGAGCTCTGGTGGCGCTGGCTCTGATACCGATAGCACCGCCAGGCATCCCGGTACTTGCTTCGGGAATCGTTGCGCTGATCGGTGGGCTGCTGCCAACGCGGCAGCCTGTCGAGCAGATCCACGACAAGGATCCGATATGAGCTCGCTGTGGCTGGCGATCCTGATCGCCGCCGTTGGCTGTTACCTGCTGAAACTGGCCGGGGTTTCGCTGCCGAAATCGATCTTGAACCATCCCAAGGTGCAGCGAGTTGCGCAGTTCTTGCCGATTGCCATGCTGTCTGCGTTGGTGGCCGTGGAGCTCTTCGATGGCGGCGGCAGTTATGCCCTGGATTGGCGAACGCTTGCCGGCGTTGCGGCCGGGGTCATCGCCCTGCTGTTACGGCGTGGCTTCCTCGTGGTGTTCTTGATCGCGATCTTCGTGACGGCGTTATTGCGGCTCCTGAGTTGACCCCGCCCGTCGGCGCAGCAAGGGGCGAGGTTCCTCTTCGTCACGGCCGAGCGAGGAACCCAGGAGCACCGGAATGATGGCGAAGAAAGGCCAGGTCAGCAAAGAGGCACGGGCTCGCAGCGTCAGCGGAATCGGCACCAGCTCTCCGGGCTGAGCCGCTGCCAGTCGAGCCGAGAACTCACCGGGGCCGAGGTGGTAACCAACCAGCCAGCACGTCAGGGCCGATGCGACTGCGCAACCGAGTACCACCAAGACCACTGGCCAGCCGACGGGAAGCAGCCAACGCCAGGCCGCAAGGCCGATCAGCAATCCCGCAACGAGTCCAATTGCACAGAACCAGGCGTCGCCGGCGAGAAATTGGGTCAGACCGCGCTCGGAGGTCGTGGCTCCACCGTTGCTGTTCAACTCATACGCCGGTGGCTGCACCACCAACCACCAGACCACCCCAGCCGCGGCACCTAAGACGAGCGAACCGGCCAGGAAAACAAGCAAACGCAGGGCAAGTCCCCGCCTTCGCCTAGTGGGACTCGGGGCAGGTTGCGTCACGACACCAGACATGACGGTCCTAGCAAGGCCTTCAGATCAGCCATCAGCGGCGCCGACGGCGTCACACGCAGCCGCTCGTCGAGCTTCATCACAGTCGTCTTGTCCGCGGATCGCAGACGGAGCCGTACCTCAGTCAACCCCGGATGTGAGGCCAGCACATCCCGCAGCTGTTGCACCACTTGCGGCGTACACCGAGTCGCGGGCAGCGAGATCACGACGGGCCCGCTCGGCGCGTGGCTGATGTCGGGCAGGCTGAGCTCAGAGGCATTGATCGAGACGACGTCGTCCTCGACCTTCACCTTGCCCTTGATCTTGACCACGGTGTCGGTGGCGAGCACCGTGGAGACCATCTCGTACGCCTTCGGGAAGAGCAAGACCTCGACAGATGCCTCCAAGTCCTCGACGCTGATCACCGCCCAGATGTCCCCGCGCCGAGTGGTCTTACGGGTGATGTTGGTGATCATTCCAGCGATAGTGACCGTGCCGTCCCGGGGCCCGTCATCGGCGAGTAGCTCGCCGATGCCAATGTCGCGTTCGGCAGCCAGAATGTGCTCAAGACCTTGCAACGGATGGTCACTGACGTAGAGGCCGAGCATCTCCCGCTCGAACGCGAGCTTGGTTCGCTTGTCCCAGTCGGGCAGGTCGGGAACGCTGCCGGTGAGCACGGGATCGGTCTCCGCGAGCTCGCCGAACAGATCATCCTGGCCGTTCGCCTCGTTGCGCTTCAGATCGAGCACCGCATCCACCGCTGCCTCATAGATGCTCATCAGCGCCCTTCGCGAGTGGCCCATGGACTCGAAGGCTCCGGCCTTGATCAACGACTCGATCACTCGCTTGTTGCAGACCACCAACGGCACCTGGTCCAAGAAGCCGTGGAAGTTCACCGCTTTGCCCTGTCCCTCCCGCGCGGCAACGATTCCTTCCACGACGTTGTGTCCGACGTTGCGGACCGCGGTAAGACCAAAGCGGATGTCGGTACCGACCGGAGTGAAGTTGGCCGCCGATTCGTTGACGTCAGGCGGCAGCACCTGGATGCCCATTCGGCGGCACTCGTTGAGATAGATGGCCATCTTGTCTTTGTCGTCGGCCACCGAAGTGAGTAGGGCCGCCATGAACTCGGCCGGATAATTGGCCTTCAGGTAGGCGGTCCAATACGAGACCATGCCGTACGCCGCTGTGTGGGCCTTGTTGAAGGCGTAATCGGAAAACGGGACCAAGATTTCCCAGAGGGCTTTGATCGCGGCGTCGGAGTAGCCGTTCGCTCCCATGCCTTTGGAGAAGGGCACGAACTCCGCGTCAAGAATCTCCTTCTTTTTCTTCCCCATCGCCCGCCGCATGTTGTCGGCTTGGCTGAGAGTGAAGCCGGCCACCTTCTGGGCGATCGCCATCACCTGCTCCTGATAGACGATCAGCCCGTGAGTCGTACCGAGGATCTCCGCCAGCGGCCCGGCCAGTTCGGGATGGATTGGGGTGATCTCCTGGCGCCCGTTCTTGCGCAGTGCGTAGTTCGTATGGCTGTCAGCGCCCATTGGACCTGGGCGGTACAGCGCGAGAACAGCAGAGATGTCCTCAAAGTTGTCCGGGCGCATCAGCCGCAGCAGCGAACGCATGGGCCCGCCGTCGAGCTGGAACACCCCGAGAGTGTCGCCTCGGCCGAGCAGGGCGTAGGTTGCCGGATCGTTTAAGGGCAGATCTTCCAGCACTAGCTCGAAGCCGCGGTTGAGGGCGATGTTGGCCACCGCATCATCGAGCACGGTGAGATTGCGCAGGCCGAGGAAGTCCATCTTGATCAAGCCGAGGGCTTCGCAGGTCGGGTAGTCGAACTGGGTGATGATCGCCCCGTCCTGCTCGCGGCGCATGATCGGAATGATGTCCATCAACGGGTCGCTCGACATGATCACGCCCGCGGCATGCACACCCCACTGCCGCTTCAGGCCTTCCAAGTCCTTCGCCGTATTCACGACGGTTTTGACGTCGGGATCGACTTCGTACAGGGCACGGAATTCTCCGCCCTCGCCATAGCGAGGATGATCACGATCGAACAGTCTGGCGAGCGGCACGTCCCTGCCCATCACCGGTGGCGGCATCGCCTTGGTGATCTTCTCACCGACCCCGAAGGGGTAACCCAGTACCCGGGATGCATCCTTGACAGCCTGCTTGGCCTTGATCGTTCCATAGGTGACTATCTGGCTGACCCGGTCATCGCCGTACTTCTCGGTGACATAGCGGATCACCTCACCGCGCCGACGCTCGTCGAAGTCGATGTCGAAGTCAGGCATTGAGACGCGGTCTGGATTGAGGAATCGCTCGAAGATCAGTCCGTGAAGAAGTGGGTCGAGATCAGTGATCCGCATGGCGTACGCGGCAATGGAGCCGGGCCCCGAGCCACGGCCCGGACCGACGCGGATGCCGTGCTCTTTAGCCCAGTTGATGAAGTCGGCAACCACGAGGAAGTAGCCCGCGAAGCCCATCGAGATGATCACGCTGGTTTCGAAGTCGGCCTGACTGCGTACCTGATCAGGAATGCCGTCCGGATAGCGCCGATGCAGGCCGGCCGCCACCTCATGTAGGAACCAGGAGTCCTCCGTCTCTCCTTCTGGGCACGGGAAGCGTGGCATGTAGGTGCCATTGCCTTCGCTGAACGACACATTGCACCGCTCGGCGATCGCGAGCGTGTTGTCACAGGCCTCCGGGAGCTCGGCAAACAGTGCACGCATCTCGGCCGGGGACTTGAGGTAGTAGCTGTCTCCCTCGAGCTTGAACCGGTTTCCGTCGGCCATGGTGGAGCCCGTCTGCACGCACAGCAGTACTTCATGCGCCGCGGCGTCGGACTGATGAGCGTAATGAAGGTCGTTGGTTGCGAGCAGCGGCAGCTTCAAATCCTTGGCGATCTTGACCAGGTCGTCTCGTACCCGACGCTCGATGGTCAGTCCGTGGTCCATGAGCTCGACGAAGTAGTTGCCGACCCCGAACAGATCACGAAATTCCGCCGCACTGGCGATCGCGTCCGAAAAACGGCCCAGCCGAAGATAGGTCTGTACCTCGCCGGAGGGGCAGCCGGTGGTGGCGATCAACCCGTTGGCGTAGGTGGTAAGCAGTTCGCGATCGACCCGCGGCTTGTAGAAGTAGCCCTCAAGCGAGGCCAGTGAGCTGAGCCGGAACAAGTTGTGCATCCCCGCGGTGTTTTCTGCCCACATCGTGAGGTGGGTAAACGCCCCACCTCCGGAGACATCGTCGGAGCCACCGTCACCCCACAGCACTCGACGCCGTTCCGAGCGGGAGGTCTTCGGAGTGAGATAAGCCTCGATTCCGATGATCGGCTTAACCGATGAGGCCTTGCCGGCCTTGTAGAACTCGTAGGCGCCGAAGGTGTTGCCATGGTCGGTGACGGCGATGGCAGGCATGCCCATTTGCTCACAGCCGGAGAACAGATCAGCTATCCGGGCAGCTCCGTCAAGCATCGAATACTCAGAGTGCACGTGCAGGTGGACGAATGAACCGTCCCGAGGCTGGCTGCTCCCCGGCATATCCCGCACCAACCTCCAAAATCGAACCCTTGCCGTACTGCTTGCCGTACTGCTTGCTGTATTGCTCTTGTGGAACGCGCTCCTGCGGACGCGAGCGGGGAAGCTCAGCAAGCGCCTACTTTAGTCGCGCAATCCCAGTACCAGTTTGCGACGCGCCTCTGACAGTGCTGCCGGCGCGGCCTTGGAGTACCTGGTCAGTCGTTGCAGAGCGCGAGAACTTTCTCGACAGTCCGGATGTTGCGGACCGTTGAACTTACGCCGATGATGTCGCTGAATTTCTCGGCCAACTTGCTCCTGCCAAGGCCCTGTGAGTAGTTGACATAGACCTCTTGGCCGGCAAACGTGAACGGCTCGTAGTCTTTTGCGACGGCGGCAACCTTGTCTCTGGCGTCCTTGGCTGGTGCCTTCGTCAGGAAGGCGACGGCGACCTGGCTGGGATTGCCGTCTGGGTAAGGATTCCCGTTGAGGATCTTCTTCAACTGCACTGGTGTCCGCACGGTGACATCGATGGTGCGCCCGAAGGTGTCCTTGATCGCGCTGGAGATTTCGCGCTCGACGGCGGCGGCCTTCTTGGGTGACCTAACGACCAAGTTGCCGCTGTTGATGTAGGTCGCGACATCGGTATAGCCGAGGTCTTCCGCCATCGCACGCAGCTCTGGCATCGGAATCTTGTTCGTCGGCCCAAGGTTGACTCCGCGGAGAAAGGCGACATAGGTAGCCACCTCGCCATCATTTCAGTGCCTGGCGGTGCCGCGGTTGCGCACGCCACAGCATGCGACGAGCTGACTGGTAGTCAGCTGCTCAGTGTGATCGGATAGCCGGCTTAGACCATCATTTGGCGAGCGGTGGGTGGAATCGGTCGGGGCAGTTTTGTCATGCCTGACAGATACTCATCGACCCCAGCGGCGCAGGCCCGGCC
>JBKPEY010000041.1:0-3852 GCA_046744405.1 Actinomycetota bacterium | reverse complement strand
TCAATTCATGATCAAGCACCGAGCCGGCGGCCGCGACGAGCGGCGCAGCTTTGTGCAGGCACTCATACCACTCCCGCATCGGCACACTGTCGACCGTGATGCCACCGCCCACACCCAGCTCAAGGCGACCATGACTGATTTCGAATGTCCGGATGATCACGTTGAAGTGGGCACCCGCCAACGGACTGGCGAGGCCGATTGAGCCGGTGTACGCCCCGCGCGGTTCGGCCTCAAGATCAGTGATTGCTTGCTGAGCGGCAATCTTGGGCGCACCCGTCACCGAACCTGGCGGAAAGGTGGCAGCCAGGACCTGTCCAGTCGTCACCCTCGAGTCAAGCTCGCCACGTACGGCCGAAACAAGATGCCAGACGCCTGGATGCGGCTCGATCCGCAGCAGATCTTGAACCCCGACGGTGCCCGGCCGGCAGACCCGAGATAGATCGTTGCGCATCAGGTCGACGATCATGACGTTTTCGGCTGCATCCTTGGCCGAGGCACGCAGCGACGCTGCCCCGCCATCACCCGACCCTCGCGGTGCTGTGCCCTTGATTGGAGCGGTCATCACAACACGGTCTTTGATCCGCAAGAAGAGCTCAGGACTGAAGCTTGCAACCATGCGTGAGGTGCCGTAGCTGGTCGGCCCGGTGATGAGGCCGCCGTAGGCCGGCTGCAGTTGATCACACAGCCGCGCGAACACCTCAAGTCCGGTGCTGTTGATCTCAGCGTGGAATCGGATGCAGAGATTCATCTGGTAGAAGCTGCCATGATCGATTCGCCTGGTCACGCTCTCAACCGCGGCGAGGTAGCGATCTTGAGCACGTCCAGCACCGATCAAGACACCAAAGGGTCCAAGGCGAAGCGGTTCGGTTGCTGCCGAGTCTGCAGCGCTCAGCGTCGCTTCCCATTCCTTTACTGCCGCCCCGTTGTCAGATTCTCGCCCCGCGAGCCCGAGGGACTCAAAACACCATCCACTGTCTGGCTGCCACCGCAGCAGCGAGTCGTAAAAGGCCAACGTCGTTGTCTTGGGGCCATAACCGAAACAACCGAGCCACCCGCCACCAACGATTCCGGCTCCTTGATCAAATCTGATCAGTCTGGGTTGCTCATCGAGGTAGCGAAAACCGCTAGACGCATTGACCGGCTCAACTACGCGCAACGGACGGCGAAAGATCAACAGGCCACCGCCGAACCAGGTACCCCACAAAGCACCGGGCCGATCGTTCGCGCTGAGCTGGGCGATCACAGCAGCAGCAGGCGCATCCGAGGAGAGCGGCTGCCGATACGGCCGGGCCGCCATCTCGCCCAGCTGTGGTGGACCGGGCACCAGAGATTTAGTCATTCGGGATTAAGGGTCATTGGCCAGACTGGCCAAGATGCGCTCGGCACTTCCGCCGAGGCCCAGCAGCTCCGTCAGCTCGGCAAACAATTCCGGCTTTGCCGGTGCGGTAGGACAAACAAGATCATCGAAGGAAACGCCAAGATCAAGATCGCGTGCCACGGCTACCACGGATGGCGCAACCGCCAGGTAGTCTATGGCGGCACCAAGCTTGGCCGCTACGGCATTGCTGATCTTGGGTTTCGGCCCGCTTGCTGCAGCGAGAATTCCTTCCAGGTTGCCGTAGGAGTTCAGCAGCGTAGCGGCAGTCTTGTCGCCAATCCCGGAGATCCCTGGCAGTCCATCGGAGGCATCGCCGCGCATCGTCGCATAGTCCACGTACGCGGCTGCCGGTATTCCATATTTCTGCTGCACCCACGCGTTGTCGACAACTTCATGCTTGCCGACACCTCGTGCGATGTAGAGCACCCGCACCTGACGGTCATCGTCGACTACCTGAAAAAGGTCCCGGTCCCCGGTCACTACATCGACTGGCATTGGTGCCGTGCTGGCAAGCGTTCCGATCACGTCATCAGCCTCATAACCGTCCTTGCCGACGACGGCGACGCCTAAAGCGTCGAGCACTGCCAAGATCAACGGGACCTGTGTCGCGAGCCCTTCCGGGACTCCCTCAGGGGTGGTGCCCGCCGAGCTGGCCATCTCAGCCACGGTGGTGTCGCCGTACTTGGCGACCCGATGAGCCTTGTATGACGGGAGAAGATCTACTCGCCACTGAGGCCGCCAGTCATTATCCCAGCAGCAAGCCAGATGAGACGGCGAATAGCTGTTGAGCAGCCGGCTGATGAAGTCGAGCAGCCCACGCAACGCATTGACCGGTGTGCCGTCTGGACCACGAAATGAATCGGGTACGCCGTAAAACGCGCGAAAGTACAACGAAGCCGTGTCCAAAAGCATAATTCTGCGTGAGCGCACACCCGAATACTGGCACGATAGCCCCCATGGAAAAGCTCGACCGTCGTATTCTTTCGCTGCTGGCGCGCGACGGCCGGATGTCCTACACAGACATCGGCAAGGAGACCGGACTGTCCACATCCGCTGCTCAGCAACGGGTTCGGCGCCTTGAGCAGCGTGGCGTGATCAAGGGCTATACCGCGATCCTGGACGCCGATGAGCTAGGTCTGATGGTCACTGCATTCGTCGCGATCAAGCCATTTGATCCGGGCCAGCCCGACGATGCACCGGAACGTTTGCAGCATATTGAAGAGGTTGTTTCCTGCTATTCGGTGGCCGGAGAAGCGAGCTATCTGCTGAAGGTGCAAGCTCCCACGATGGCCCATTTGGAGTCCACGCTGGCCCGTATCCGCGCGGCGGCTAAAGTATCAACCGACACCACGACGGTGCTTTCGATTCCCTTCGAGGACCGGCCGCAAATCTAGTTAAACCTGCACCCTGGACTGACTTGTGATCTTCGTCGGGGGACGCGTTTACGCGCCTGACCAACCAGGTGCGAGTGCTGTGGTTACCGACAATGGATTGATCAGCTTCGTCGGCGGCGACGAAGCAGCCCGACAGGCAGCGTCCGGGCAAACCGAAGTTGATCTTCAAGGACGGCTGGTCACGCCGGCCTTTGTCGATGCTCACCTGCATCTGATTCAGACGGGCCAGGCAATGTCGGGTCTTCGCCTGCAGGATGCAATGAGTCGAGACGACGCGGTGGCTCGGGTTGCCGCTTACGCGAGACGCCATCCGGGCGCACACATCATTGTCGGTCACGGCTGGGACGAGCGATCTTGGCCGGAGCCACTGCCTCCGACACGCACCGAGCTCGACCGAGCAGCTGGCGGCGTCGCGGTCTACCTAGCCCGGGTCGACGTGCATTCCGCGGTAGTTTCCTCCACCCTGCTTGATCAACTTCCCGGTGTCGTCAAGGCAATCGGTTACCGGCCGGATGGCCTACTGACCCGTGAAGCTCATCATCTGTGTCGCGGCAGTCTCGATCGGTTGTTTACCGACCAAGAGCGCCGGTCCGCAGCGCGCGAAGCGCTGCAGGCCGCCGCAGCGCAAGGTGTGGCCACAGTTCACGAACTCGGCGGTCCACACCTTGGACCGAAGAAAGACCTGCGGCGAGTCCGCGATGTAGCAGCGGAACTCGGCATGGGCGTAGTGATCTACTGGGGCGAGCTTGCCAACGAGCCCACGATTGAGTGGGCCCGGCAAGCTGGCGTCGCAGGGCTTGCCGGTGATCTTTGCGTCGACGGCGCCATCGGCTCGCGTACCGCATCGGTGCTTGAGCCGTACGCCGACGCGGAGACCTGCGGCGTCCGCTATCTCTCCGATCAGCAGATTGCTGATCATGTAGTCGCTTGCACCCGGGCCGGGTTGCAAGCCGGCTTTCACTGCATCGGAGACGATGCCGTGGGCGCTGCCGTGTCGGGCCTACGCCGGGCGGCTGAAACGCTTGGTGTGCCGCGCATTCGGACGGCGAGGCATCGCCTTGAGCACCTGGAGATGATCTC
>JBKPEY010000474.1:0-3452 GCA_046744405.1 Actinomycetota bacterium | reverse complement strand
GCGCTGACGGCCGCCGACTGCCGGCAGGCACTGCGCGCCGGGGAGATGATCGCCAAGGATGAGATTTCCGCCGGCGCCGACCTGTTGATCATCGGCGATATGGGCATTGGAAACACCACACCGGCCGCAGCTCTCGTAGCGGCGACGTTTGGACTGCGGGCCGAAGAGGTCGTGGGACGCGGCAGCGGTGTGAATGATGATCGGTTGCGACATAAGACTCAGGTGATCGAAAGGGCGCTGGATCGGGTCGGTGGACGTGCCGAGGATCCGCTGGATCGGCTTGCAGCACTAGGATCTGCCGATATTGCCGCAGGGGTTGGCTTCCTTCGTACGGCAGCCAAGAGCGGCGTGCCGGTGCTGCTCGATGGGATCGTCTCGGTCGCCGAAGCATGCGTTGCGGAGGATTTGGAGCCTGGCACAGTCGCCTGGTGCGCGGCAGGTCACCGCTCAACCGAACCAGCCCAGCAACTGGCCCTCGACAAGTTGGGCCTGCAGCCAGTTCTTGACCTTGGAATGCGGCTTGGTGAGGGCACCGGCGCTCTCACGGCTCTGCCAATCCTCCGCTCCGCGGTGCTGATGCTGCGAGACCTTGCCCTGCTTGCTGATCTCAGTCCGACCGCAGGAGCGGCTCCAGATCACAGCCCTAGCTAAGGCAAGCATGCTCGACGCACTACGTCTGTCTGTCGGGACGCTGACCATCGTGCCGTCCGGCAGCATCGCCGAAATCGATCGTCGCACCGCGGCCCGCGCCATGATCATCGCCCCGCTCGCCGTGCTGCCGCTTGCTGCCGCGGTCGCCCTGGTCGGCTGGCTCGTAGGGGTCGTGGGGCTGCCTCCGCTGGCGGTCGGCCTGTTGGTCGTCGGCGGCCTGGCGCTTGGCAGTCGCGCCTTACACCTGGACGGACTGGCCGACACGATCGACGGGCTTGGTTCTGGGTGGACTGCGGAACGCTCGCTTACCGTGATGCGGCGCGGTGATGTCGGGCCAATGGGAGTTGTCGCGTTGATCGTGGTTCTCGGCCTGCAGGCGACCTCGATCGGTGAGCTGGTACACGACCTGCCAAGCGCCTTGCTGGTGGGTGTAGCCGTCTGCTGTTCTCGCGCGGCCCTTTGTCTGATCTGCCTACGCGGCGTGCCGGCGGCCAGAGGAGATGGCCTAGGTGTCGCCGTTGCCGAGTCGGTGCCACGGCTGGCGGCGCTGGGCTGCTGGCTTGTCGTGTTGCTGATCATGACCGCGGCCACCGCCTGGTCTGGACAAGGTCCGATAGCTGGCGTGCTGGCGACAGCAGCAGCCGCTTCAGCTGTTGGAGTCCTGGTCTATCGATGCGTACGCCGGCTAGGTGGCGTCACCGGCGATGTGATGGGTGCCGGCATCGAGATCGCCTTCACCGTGATGATCGTGATGATGATCATATGAAGCTACAGCTGCACTGCACGTCCAGCAATGATCAAGATCACCTCATCGCTTGCGGCGGCCAGTTGCTGGTTGACCTGCCCGAGGAGTTCGGTGAACACCCGGCCGGATCGATACGGCGATACCAGTCCCCAACCGACCTCGTTGGTGACCACGATCGCCCGGCCGCGGCGTTCCTGCCACGCCCTGACAAGGTCGTCGAGCGCGTCTTGGAAATCACCTTGCCAGTTTGCGAAGGGCTCCTCCCAGGTGCCGAGTCGGTCCACGACGGCGGTAAGCCAGGTGCCCAGGCAATCGATCACGATCGTCCCAGGTGCGGCACGCAGCGCGCCGGCGACATCGCTGGTCTCCACGGTGCTCCAGTGGGCCGGCCGCCGAACACGATGTTCGGCGATCCGTGCCGCCCATTCAGCGTCGGTCGCCGGATCCGGCACCGGTCCGGTCGCGACGTATGTCACCTCTGGATCGTCGGCAACCAGGGTTTCGGCGTAACGAGACTTGCCGCAACGCACCCCGCCCGTGATCAAAATGCGTCGATCGGGGCTGGTGAGGTCAGGATCAATCAGCGGAGCCATCGCTGATGACTCTATCGAGGAACTGGCCATCGGCAGCCGGACTGGCACTTGGATATCTGGCCGACCGGGTCTTCGGCGATCCGCGCCGGGGCCACCCGGTTGCTCTATTCGGGGCGGCGGCCGGCTGGCTGGAACGGCGCTGCTACGCCGATCGGCACGGTGCCGGGCTGATGCATACGGCTGCCCTGGTCGGCACTGCGGCCGCCCTTGGTGCAGCGCTTGAGCGCCTGACTGCTTCTCATTCGGCCGCGAAGATCCTGACGACCGCAGTAGCGACCTGGACTGTGCTCGGTGGTCGATCGCTTGCTCGAGAAGCCGCAACGATTGCTCAGCAGTTGTCTGGCGGGGAACTGATTGCTGCCAGAGATCAGGTCCGCAACCTCGTCGGTCGCGACACGGCAGAGCTCTCCGCGGATGAAGTGGCGCGAGCCACCGTTGAATCGGTTGCAGAAAACGCTTCAGACGCTGTCGTGGCACCGCTACTGTGGGGTGCCGTTGCCGGCCTCCCGGGGCTCCTCGGATATCGGGCTGTCAACACTTTGGACGCCATGATCGGCCACCGCTCGCCCCGCTACCGCCGATTCGGCTGGGCGACAGCCCGTCTCGATGATCTCCTGAACTTGGTGCCGGCGCGGCTGGCCGCCTGGGGCGTGGCAGTCTGGGCGCCAGTGGCTGATGGCACTGCCGATGACACAATCCGCGTCGTACGCCGCGACGCCGGCCAGCACCCAAGCCCGAACGCCGGGGTTATCGAGGCCGCCTTCGCCGGCGCACTCGACGTCCGCCTTGGCGGGAGCAACCTTTACCACGGGGCGGTTGAAGATCGCGGGATTCTCGGTGATGGTCGAACGGCCCAGGTCGCTGACATTGCGCGCGCAAGCCGGCTCGCGAACGCCGTTTGCATTACCGCATTGATCATGGCGGTTGTCATTCGCGGTTGGCGATCATGACCGTCGTGATCTTGGGTGGTACCGCCGAGGCTCGGCAACTTGCAGCGGTCCTGGTCGCCGACGGGGTAGACGTCGTCTCCTCGCTCGCTGGGCGGGTGAGCAGTCCGAGCCTGCCTCAGGGACGGGTCCGGGTAGGCGGCTTCGGTGGCGTAAGTGCGCTTGCCGAGTATCTGCTTGATCAGCGTGCCACGGCCCTCGTGGATGCGACCCACCCCTTCGCCGCAACGATCAGCGGCAACGCGGTACAGGCAGCGAGCCTTACCGACATCCCGCTCGTTCGGCTGGAACGCCCTGGCTGGGGCAAGCACCCGCGAGCCGAGTTCTGGACGTGGGTACCGGACGCTGCAGCCGCCCACGCCGCGGCCGTCTCAGCTCGGCGGCCATTCCTCACCACGGGACGTCAAACGCTGGCAAGTTTCGTCTCGTGGGCTGATCGGGATGTCGTGATACGGCTGGTCGATCCGCCTGTGACGGCGCTGCCGGCACGCTGGACCGTGATTTTGTCACGAGGAC
>JBKPEY010000126.1:0-5513 GCA_046744405.1 Actinomycetota bacterium | reverse complement strand
GCGTAGAGGGGCACACTGCGGCCTTTCCACTGGGCGGCAGGGCGAAGCCGAAAGTGACTTGGAAGAGCCGGATCAACCTGACGTTGGGCTATGACGCCACCATGCCCAATGCCCAGGACCTTGCCATGCAGATCCGCAGCCGACTGGAGAACACCGGCGGCTTGAGCGTCCAGCTTCGGCCAGGGGATCTCAACGCCGATCTGAATCTGGTCGACCGGAAGGCCTGGACCTGGACGGCCTTGGCGTGGCTGCAGCCCTATCTCGACGCGCCGCTGCCAGCCGTCGACTCGACAGTGACCACGATCGAGGCCGAGTTTCGTGCCACCACCGATAGCGCCGCCGCGAACCGGTTGCTCGCCACACTGCAGAAGCAGGCCGCACTCGATTTGATCATGCTGCCAATCAGCCAGTCCGATGAATATTTCTATGTACGCCGCGGCGCCGAGATGTCTGGTGGTTCTTTCGGCCCGGGCTGGCAGCTGGGATTCTTCGGCATCGGCAATGCCTGAACCAGATGAGCTGTCCGGCGCCCGCCGCGGTCCGCTTGCTGCGGGGGAGCGGATTTCGCTGACCGATCCCAAAGGCCGTCGACACTCGGTAGTGCTTACGCCGGGCGGTCAATTCCATACCGCGAAAGGCCCGGTCAGTCACGATGAGCTGATCTCCCAGCCGGAGGGGATCGTCGTGACGACACGCGGTGGCACCGCCTTCCTGGTCATGAGGCCGCTGCTGAACGAGTTCACCGTGACCATGCCGCGCGGAGCGGCGGTCATCTATCCCAAAGACTCAGCCCAGATCCTGATGAGCGCTGACATCTTTCCCGGCGCTCGGGTGCTCGAGGCGGGCGCAGGATCTGGAGCCTTGACCTGCGGGCTGCTCCGCGCGATTGGGCCGGGCGGACACCTGACCTCCTACGAGCGGCGCGAAGATTTCGCCAACCTTGCTAGACGGAATGTGCAGAACTTTTTCGGCGCCAGCCCGCCCAACTGGGACTTGCGGGTCGGTGATCTGGTCGACTCACTCAGCGACGAGGCTCTGGATCGGGTGGTTCTGGACATGCTCGCCCCCTGGGAGTGCGTGAGCGCCCTGGCCGAGGTGCTGATTCCCGGCGGGGTGTTCTGCGCCTACGTGACGACCACGACGCAGCTCGCGCAGACGGTGGAGACGCTACGTGTCCATACCGGCTTTACCGAGCCTGAGGCGACCGAGTCGCTGATCAGAGCGTGGCACGTGGAGGGACTAGCGGTGCGTCCAAGGCATAACATGGTTGGCCACACTGGATTCGTGATCACTTCTCGGCGCATGGCACCAGGATTCACAGCACCGTTACGTAAACGTCGCCCAGCGCCCGGCGCGTACGGCGATGATTACAAAGGACCGCACAGCCTGCCCGGGTAGGGTCTTGACAGGAGGTGTGTCATGGCCGGATCGATTCATGATCGCGGGGCGTACGAGGACCGCGAATCCTTGATAGCCCAAATCGGCGCGCTCAGAGACGAGCTCGATCGGCTCCGTGATCGGGTTTCGTCCCATCCTCATGACATTGCAATGCTTGAGCGGCGGTTGGCTGATGCTCGGTCTGACGCTCGAACCGCTGCGGCCAACAATGAGCGCCTCGCGGCGACGCTGCGAGAGGCGCGAGATCAGATCGTGTCGCTGAAGAGCGAGGTCGACAGACTGGCCCAGCCGCCGGCTACCTTTGCCGTCTTTCTCGCCGGCCACGAGGATCACACCGCAGATATCTACACCTCGGGCCGCAAGATGCGGGTCAGCGTGAGCCCCGATGTTGAGCTTGAAGAGCTCACACCTGGCAAAGAGGTGATGGTCAACGAGGCGATGAACGTAGTCAAGGTCCTCAAGTTCGACGAGGTCGGCGAGGTCGTGCTGCTCAAGGAGATGCTGGAGGATGGCGACCGCGCGCTGGTGATCGGGCATGGCGATGAGGAAAGCGTCGTACGGCTCGCGTACCGGCTGCGTGATCAACACCTGCGCTCAGGCGACTCGTTGTTGATCGATCGCCGGGTGCATTTCGCGTACGAGCGAATTCCGAAGCTCGATGTCGAGGAGCTGGTGCTCGAGGAGGTGCCCGACATCGACTACTCGGTGATCGGCGGGCTGGGCAACCAGATCGAGGCGATCCGCGATGCGGTCGAACTGCCGTTCCTGCACAAGGAACTCTTTGACGAGCACGAGCTCAAGGCACCCAAGGGAATCCTGCTCTATGGACCGCCCGGTTGTGGCAAGACCTTGATCGCCAAGGCCGTCGCCAATTCGCTGGCCAAGAAGGTCACTGAGCGGACTGGCGAGGAGGGACGTAGCTTCTTCCTTAATATCAAGGGGCCTGAGCTGCTGAACAAGTACGTCGGCGAGACCGAGCGGCATATTCGACTGGTTTTCCAGCGGGCCCGAGACAAGGCAACCGATGGTATGCCGGTGATCGTCTTCTTCGATGAGATGGACTCGCTGTTCCGGACCCGCGGATCGGGTGTCTCCTCCGACGTAGAGAACACCATCGTGCCGCAGCTGTTGAGCGAGATCGACGGCGTCGAGGGCCTGGACAACGTGATCATCATCGGTGCCTCCAACCGCGAGGACATGATCGATCCGGCAATCCTGCGACCCGGACGCTTGGACGTGAAGATCAAGATCGAGCGGCCTGATGCCGAGGCGGCACGTGAGATCTTCAGTAAGTACCTCACTCCGACGCTGCCCTTGCATCCAGAAGATCTTGCCGAATTCGATCATGATCCGCAGACCTGTGTGCAGGCCATGATCGATCGCACGGTCGGCCGGATGTATGAAGAGTCCGAGGAGAACCAGTTCCTTGAAGTCACCTACGCCGGTGGCGACAAGGAGGTCTTGTACTTCAAGGACTTCAACTCGGGCGCGATGATCCAGAACATCGTTGATCGGGCCAAGAAAATGGCGATCAAGGACTTTCTGGAGACAGCGGTACGCGGCTTGCGGATCGGTCACCTGCTGCAGGCATGCCTAGATGAGTTCGCCGAGAACGAGGATCTGCCCAACACCACCAACCCCGATGACTGGGCGAAGATCTCAGGCAAGAAGGGCGAGCGGATTGTCTTCATTCGGACACTCATCTCTTCCAAGCAAGGCACTCAACCTGGCCGGTCCATCGACACAGTCTCCAATACTGGCCAATACCTCTAGGCGCACTCCGCAGGACGTGCGTTTTCCCACACGGCGGGATCTGCACACCGATTCGGCCGGAATGGCCGCTATTTGTGGCTTTGCGCGGAAGAACGTGGCCGGGACGCGGTCAGATCCGACTCGTGCTGCGCTTCTCGGGCTGGGCGTCTCGGGCGGCCTCGCCGCCGGAACGGGCGTGCTGAATGAGCCGGAAGATGGCCCGCCACCCGATGAGGAACAGGGCCAGGACAAAGCTGGCGACGAGAATGAAAGAGAGCTGGACGCCGGCGCCGGTGAGCACTCGCAGGACCATCCCGCCTGCGACCGTGCCCAGCCACACGGCCACACCGGATCTCAGCGAGCCCGGATGCCGCCAGGTCCGGCCGATGACTGTGCCCGCCAGGCATCCCGCGAGGAACGGCCAAGCGGTGTGCGCAACGCCAAGCAGGTCGGTGGTCTCCTGGTGGCTGCTGCGTCCGAGAATGGCGAAAATCAGGATGCAGATTACGTCGACAGCGATCGCTGGCAGGATCTGCATGATCCTCACATTACGCTGAGGCCATGGCTTCCACAGCCAATCGCGAGGAGTCGGCCACGGTTAACCAGGAGACGGCCGCGCGACTGAACGCTCGGATCATGGGGATTGAAACCGAGTACGGAATAAGCGCTCTGGCACTGGGATCGTCCGCACCGCCTGGTGGATTCGGCAATGCGTTCGTCGAGGACGATTTGCTTCCCATGCCGCTGTCCAATCATGTCGTCAAGGCGTACGGCGCCTCAGCCCCCGGCCAGCCGGCCGGCTGGGACTACGAGACCGAGACGCCGCTTCGGGATATCCGTGGGTACGAGATCTCCCGTGCGGCTGCGCATCCCGACCAGCTGACCGACACCGATCTCGGCATGGCCAATGTGATCTTGACCAACGGAGCGCGGCTGTATGTCGACCACGCGCATCCGGAGTATTCCAGTCCCGAGGTAACGTCCGCCCTTGACGCAGTGCGCTATGACAAGGCTGGAGAGGCTGTCATGGCGATCGCGGCGCAGCGGGCGACACAGTCGTTGGGACGCTCGGTAAGGCTTTACAAGAACAACACCGACGGCAAGGGCGCCTCGTACGGCACCCACGAGAACTATCTGCTGCAGCGCAGCACTCCGTTTGATCGAATCGTCACCCAGTTCACCGCCTTCTTGGTTTCTCGCCAGGTGATCATTGGTGCCGGCCGGGTGGGTTTGGGGCAATCGAGCCAAACGCCCGGCTTTCAGATCAGTCAGCGTGCGGATTTCTTCGAGGCTGAGGTAGGCCTGGAGACCACGCTGAACCGGCCGATCATCAACACCCGGGACGAGCCACACGCGGACGCGAGCAAACACCGCCGACTGCACGTCATCACCGGAGACGCCAACTTGTCGGAGATCTCCACCTATCTCAAAGTGGGCACCGCGTCCTGGGTGCTGCGGGTCATCGAGGCGGGCGAGCTCGGCAGCGACGTTCGGCTGGAGGGTCCGGTGGCTGCAATGCGGACCGTGAGCCATGACGTGTCGGTACGAGAGCCGCTGTTGTTGAGCGACGGGCCCAGCATGACCGCACTGGACCTCCAAGAGGTCTATCTGGACGCCTGCCGTAACCACTACGAGCGGGTGGCAGGTGACCTCACCGAGACGGCTCGCATTGAGGCAAAGGACATCTTCAGCCGCTGGCAGGACTGTCTGGACGCGCTCCGGACAGACATCTTCAGCCTGGCCGATCAGCTGGACTGGGTGGCCAAACTGAACCTGATGGAGTCCTATCGAGACCGCGACGGGCTCAGCTGGTCGGCTCCCAAGCTGGCGCTCATCGACCTGCAGTACGCCGATGTCGACCCTCGCCGCAGCCTCCATCGTGCCTTGCTGTCCAACGGCAAGATGCGCCGGCTGGTCAGCGATGACGACATCGAACGGGCTCGCATCTCACCGCCGGAGGACACCCGGGCATACTTCCGCGGACGCGTCATGGAGAAGTTTGGGTCGTCGGTGGTCGCGGCCTCTTGGGACTCGGTGATCTTCGACGTACCCGAGCGTCCGGCGCTGCAGCGGCTGCCGCTGTTAGACCCACTGCGAGGGACTCGGGAGCAGGTTGGGCAGCTAATCGATGAGTGCAATTCGGTCACCGAGCTGTTCGCTGCGCTAGGTCGCTAACCGCTTACCGCGAGCCCCTAGTTACTCCACCGTCTTACAGGAACCTGGGTTGACGTAGGTTGCCTTCCGTCTGCACAGGTTGCTGTCGCTCTGCATAGGTTCCAACCTGTGCGGAGCGAACGAAGCCAACGTGCACGTAGGTCTCGGCGAGAGGTTGGAGTGGACCTGAGCTTGGGAAGAAGGTTAGC
>JBKPEY010000006.1:0-4816 GCA_046744405.1 Actinomycetota bacterium | reverse complement strand
CCCGTCCTTCGCGACGGGCGCATTATCGGTGCTCTCGTGGTTCGGCGTCGCACGCCGGGGGAGTTTTCCGGGGAGACGTTGGAGTTCCTCGAGACCTTTGCCAGCCAGTCAGCGATGGCGGTCTACAACGCCCAGCTGTTCCGCGAGCTGGAACAGAAGAGCGCCGAGCTGCAGGTGATGAGCCAGCACAAGTCCGATTTCCTGGCCAGCATGTCGCATGAGCTGCGGACCCCGCTGAACGCGGTGATCGGATTCTCCGAGGTGCTGCTTGAACGCCTCTTCGGTGAGCTGAACGACCGACAGGACGAGTACCTCCGTGACATCTTGAATTCGGGCAAGCATCTACTCGCCCTGCTCAACGAGATCCTCGACCTGTCCAAGGTCGAAGCAGGTCGAATGGAGCTCGAGATTTCCACAGTCTCGGTGCCGGCGGCGATCGAGCACGCGATCTCGATGGTGCGGGAGCGGGCGGCCCGGCATCAGATCACGATCAACTCCTCGATCGAGGAGACCATCGACTGGATCGAGTCCGACGAGCTGCGATTGCGTCAGGTCCTGGTGAACTTGCTGAGCAACGCGGTCAAGTTCACTCCCGACGGCGGGCGGGTCGACGTTAGGGCTGAGCCGGTTGGCAAGGAGCTGGTGATCACCGTCCGCGACAGCGGTTCCGGCATCCCCCGAGACGACTGGGAAGCCATCTTCGAGTCGTTCCAGCAAGGTCGTCGCGGTCCCCCGCGGGAGGAGGGGACCGGGCTCGGATTGACACTGTGCCGCAAGATCATGACCTTGCTGGGCGGACGAATCTGGCTCGAGTCCGAGGTCGGGGTGGGCAGTGCCTTCCATGTGGGCATGCCGTTCGAGCGGACCGTCGCCGGAGCCAGCACGGGCAAGGGCGAGCATGTGGACGGCCGGCAATCCGTGGTAGTGATCATTGATGACGACCGGGCAACGCTGGAGCTGCTGACGGCCTACCTGGTAGGGACCGGCGTGCAGGTCGTCCGCGCACGTGACGGAATCGAGGGCCTCGAGGAGATCCGCCGTCGACGGCCGGTGGCTGTGGTGCTGGACATTCGGCTGCCTGGCATCGACGGGTGGGCTGTGCTCGATGCGCTGCGCAGCGACGAGACCACCCGAGGTGTGCCGGTGATCATCGTGTCGATCCTTGATGAGAAGTCGCGCGGGCTCGCACTGGGTGCGGCCAGCTATCTGACTAAGCCGGTGAGCCGGGACGACCTGATCGAGGCCCTCCGCAACGTGAAGGTGTTGAGCCCATGAGCACGGCGCGGGTCCTGATCGTGGAGGACAACCCGCTCAACCTCAAGCTGGTACGCGACGTGCTACTGAAGGCCGGTTTCGACGTGATCGAGGCACGCACCGGCGAAGAAGGGGTGGCGCGAACCCAGGACAGCCAACCGGATGTGATCTTGATGGATCTGCAGCTACCGGGAATCAATGGGACCCAAGCGCTTCGGCTGATCAGGAACGACGCGAGCGGAGCTTACGTCCCGGTCGTCGCCCTGACTGCCTTCGCGATGGCGGAGGATCGCGACCGCGCACTGCTGGACGGGTTCGACGGCTACCTCACCAAACCGATCAGCGTTCGTGATCTTCCACATCAGATCGCCGGGTTCGTGCGCGAGAAGCGCGACGATGACTGAGACGGTCACCATTCTGGCGGTCGATGACCAGCCGGCGAACCTGCGTCTATTGGACGCTGTGCTCTCGCCGAGGGGTTACCGCTTGGTCGTCGCATCCTCTGGCGAGCAGGCGCTCGAGCTGTTGCCCTCGTCGGGTGCCGACTTGGTGCTTCTCGACATAGTCATGCCCGGCATCGACGGGTATGAAGTATGCCGACGGATCCGCGGCGCGCCTGAGACTGCGTTTCTTCCGGTGGTGATGATTACTGCGAGCGGAAACGAGGAGAAGACACGAGCCATCGAAGCCGGTGCCGATGACTTCGTCAGCAAGCCGTTCGATCAGAGCGAGCTGCTAGCCCGAGTGGCCTCGTTGGCTCGGATCAAGCGATATCAAGACACCATCACCCGGCAGGCGGCGGAGCTGGCCCAATGGAACGCTGAGCTCGAGGCTCGGGTGAACAGGCAGCTTGAGGAGCTGCAGCGGATGAACCGGCTGCGACGGTTCCTCTCTCCTCAAGTCGCCGAACTGGTGATCAACTCCGGCGACGATTCCGTCCTGGGCAGTCACCGTCGCGAGATCGTCGTCGTCTTCTGTGATCTGCGTGGGTTCACGGCATTCGCTGAGTCGAGCGAGCCTGAGGAGGTGATGGCAGTACTTGCGGAGTACCACTCAGCACTCGGCGAGCTGATCTTCCGTTACCAGGGGACCCTGGAGCGATTCACCGGGGATGGGCTGATGGTGTTCTTCAACGACCCGATCCCGCTCGACAAGCCCGCCCAACACGCGGTGGAGATGGCGCTGGCCATGCGCGACCGGGTGCGGACGCTCGTCGAGGACTGGCGCCGGCTCGGCCACGATCTCGGCTTCGGTGTTGGCATCGCCCAGGGCTTCGCGACACTGGGCCGCATCGGCTTTGAGGGGCGTTTCGACTACGCGGCTATCGGCAGCGTCACCAACCTTGCAGCTCGGTTGTGCGCTGAGGCCGGCCCCGGGCAGGTGCTGGTATCGCAGCGAGTCTTCAGCGCGGTCGACGGGGTCGCAGTCGGCGAGTCTGTCGGACCCTTGGAGTTACGAGGCTTCAGCCGCTCCGTCCGCGCCTTCGGGGTGTCACACATGATCGGCAACTTAGGGGACGTGCGTCCGTGACCCGCGGCGACACCGATCCCCAACCGCAGCGTCTGGCAGACCTGAATGAGTCAGAGCGGAACCATCGCTTCGCCAGGCTGCAAGAGTTCATGCCGGCAGTCTGGGATTCGATCAAACTGGAGCTCGAGGATGAGTCGGTCGTCGTGGTCCCGTCGGTGACTCTGGACCCAGCTGTGCCCGGCGCAGGCAGCCTGACGCAGGCGTTCGAGGAGCGCTTCTTGTTCTTGTTGCTGCTCCTCCGGCAGCCGCGACTGCGAATGATCTATGTAACCTCGATGCCGATCAGGCCGAGCATCATCGAGTACTACCTCGCACTACTGCCAGCAGTAATTCCGAGCCATGCCATGGCCCGGTTGCATTTGATGTCAGTCGGCGACTCATCGGCAGTGCCGCTGAGTGCCAAGCTGCTGGCCCGCCCTCGGATGCTGTCGAAGATTGCCTCCATGATCCCGAACCGGCAGCACTGCCACCTGATCCCGTACGGCACCACGGGACTCGAACGCGACATTGCGCTGACACTCGGCATTCCGATGTACGGCCCTGACCCGCGACTCGCGGAACTGGGTAACAAGACAGGCGGTCGGCGGCTGTTCGCGGAGGAGGGAGTACAACATCCGCTTGGAGCGGAGGATCTGCACAGCTTCGAGGACGTGACGAACGCGATCATGAAGATGTTGGAGCAGCGGCCGAGCATCGACGAGGTGATCGTCAAACTGAACGAAGGTGTGTCGGGTGCCGGCAACGCTCTGGTGGATCTGCGGGGCGTCACGGACACCGGTAATTCCGCTCGTCGCTCTCAAGTAGCACAACGGGTCTGCTCGATGCAGCTCGAGTCGGCAACCACCACGGTGGCGGCCTATGAGTCAAAGTTCGAGCAGAACGGCGGGATCGTTGAGGAGCGGATCGTAGGCGAGGAGCTGCTCAGCCCCAGTGTCCAGCTTCGCGTACTTCCCGACCGGAGCGTGGAGCTGCTGTCCACTCATGATCAACTGCTCGGCGGTGCCAGCGGACAGACTTACCTTGGCTGTATCTTCCCGGCCGACCCGGCCTATTCGCGGCTCATCAGCGAGCCAGCCATCACTATAGGCGAAAGGCTGGCCAGGGAGGGGGCCATCGGCCGGTTCGCACTCGATTTCGTGGTGGTGCGGAACGGCGCGGGGGACTGGTCGGCATACGCCATCGAGCTCAACCTACGTAGGGGCGGCACTACCCATCCCTTCCTCACCCTGCAGTTCCTCACCGACGGGTCGTACGACGGTGCGTCCGGCCGCTTCCTGCTCCCGAGCGGCGAAGAGCGGCATCTGGTGGCAACAGATCATCTCGAAAGTGGCGGGCTCCGGGCGCTGGCTGTCGAGGACCTGTTCGACATCGTGGCCCGCCACGGACTGCACTTCGATCAATCCCGTCAAGCTGGTGTCGTCTTCCACATGATCAGCTCGCTCTCCGAGCACGGGCGCATCGGGATGACTGCGGTCGCCGACTCACCCGGTGAGGCGATGCGTATCTACGATGAAGCAAAGCATGTGCTCCTCTCCGAAGCGGCGGACGCCAGTGAGGAGGGTGCTCTGCCCCCCGAGTAGGGAGGTGTCGTGCGGCACGTCTGGTATGTCGCCTACGGATCGAACCTGAGTCGCGAACGGTTCCATCACTACCTCCGCGGCGGCCGACCTCACGGCAATGATCGCGAGTACCCCGGGTGCCGGGACACCAGCGACCCTCTGGACAGCTTTGGGTTGTTGATCAAGGGCGGCGTCTATTTCGCCGGTCGCTCCACGGCTTGGCGGGCTGGCATGGCATTTTACGATCCCGAAGCCCCCGGGAAGGTGGCGGTTCGGACCTACCTGATCACCGTCGAGCAGTTCGTCGACGTCCTCGCCCAGGAGACCCGGCGGTCACCCGGGATGGCCCTCGACCTGGCGCCCGCGTTTAGTGGTCAGCGCTACAGCAACGGCGTGGGCGGCTATCCGATCTTGGTCCGACTCGGTGCCTGCCGCGGTGTGCCGCTGGTGACATTCACCCGGGACTGGCGTAG
>JBKPEY010000406.1:0-2996 GCA_046744405.1 Actinomycetota bacterium | reverse complement strand
TGGAGGCGATCGCCGCGCTGAGTCAGCAGCGGGACGACTTTCACCTGATCGTGGTCGGCGACGGTCACTACCAAGTCAGGCTGGAAGAGTTAGCCGACCGGCTCAGGGTCGGCGATGTCGTCACCTTCACCGGACGGGTGCCGCACTCCGAAGTCGACCGCTACCTGTCCCTCTTCGACATCGCGCCGTTCCCGCGGCTGCCGCTGCCGGTCTGCGAGATGATTTCACCGATCAAGCCCTTCGAGTCCATGGCGATGGGCAAGGCGGTGATTGTCTCAAGCGTCGCCGCGCTCACCGAGATCGTTTCAGACGGCCGGACCGGCTTGGTGTTTGCCAAGGGCGAGGTGATTGGTCTCAGCCGGACGATCGAGCGGCTGCTCGACTCCCCCGATCTGCGGATCTCGCTCGGGACTGCGGCTCGGGAGTGGGTCCGGACCGAACGCGCCTGGTCCAGCATTGTTGAAGTGGTCGAAACCACGTACTGCGACATCCTGGATGTCAGCCGGAAGACCGGGAGCGCGTCCTAGGCAATCTTCGCGACGGTCTGTAGTCCTTGCCGGGGGCCCCGATTCCACCCGAGATCCATTGTCACGAGCCACAGCGACGGCGGGACGAATGACAGCGATGTGATTCATCCCCACGTTGTGGACAAATCTGTGGAGATTGCGGCCCAAGCGCGAGGAGCGGTTACGGCTGGACGATTTCGGGGCTCTCCCAGAACCAGGTGGTGACTTGCCGGCTACGAGCTAGTCGGGCACCGATGACCATGACCAGTCCGGCAAGCAGGGTCGGCACGCAGGCATAGCCGAGCAAGGTGGGCACGCCCGCACGGTTCAGCAGCTGATAGCCCAGGACCACGGTCGATGCACTCAATAGCAGTGACACGCCCGAGACCATGACCAGCCGACGCGTCCACTTTCCGACGTCTTCCGCCATGAGCACCCAGAACGATCCAAGCCCTGTGATCAAACCAATTTGATGGAACGCCAAACCGAGATAGCTGATGCTGATCCCCACCCCGGCCGCCGCCACACTCGTTGCCCCCGAGAAAGCCTCTGCATTCGGGTTGGCGACCAAGAAGAAGTGGCTTGCCGGGATTAGAGAACGACCTGGCACGACCGTCGCCGCTTCAACCATGATGTGCGGAACTACGGCGCTTATGATCATGAGCACTAGAGCTGAAAGGCCCATGACGATCCGGCCGAATTGCGCGCGCCGGCGACGCTGGAGATCCTCCGGTGTCGGCCGGTACATCAGATACCTTTCGTGCAGATGCTGATCAGAGTCCTCAATGAGAGGCCTGTGACCAGTCTCAGCCTCGAGTCAAGCGCACCGTCTGTTGCTTCTCCGCGTTCGGTTGTTCTCAGCGATCGGGGCAGAAACTCAAGCTTGCACAACCACAATCCGCACATGCGCAGTCACCGCATCGTGCAGCTTGATGCCAACCGTGTGCAAACCAACGGTCTTGATCGGTTTGGCGATTTGCACAGCACGCTTATCGATTGCCGGCCCACCGGCCTTTTTGATCGCGGCAGCGATGTCGCCTGTGGTAACCGCGCCGAACAGTTTGCCGGTGTCACCCGCCCGGGCAGGCAGGTCGATAGTCAGCTCCTCCAGCTGACCCCGCACTTCCTCAGCATGATCGAGTCCGCGAATCTCCCGCGCGGCACGGCTGCGCTTGATGCCGTCAATTTGCTTCTCCGCACCGCGCGTCCAGCGGATCGCGAACCCGCGTGGAACGAGGAAGTTGCGGCCGTAGCCGTCCTTGACCTCGACGACGTCACCCGGCACGCCGAGTTTGTCGATGGGTGCAGTCAGTATGAGCTTCATCGATGCACCTTTCTTTGCTGAGCTGCTCGCCACGCTCGCAGCATGTCAGCGGGCCGTGGAGGCGTATGGCAGCAGCGCCACCTCGCGAGCGTTCTTGATGGCTATGGCGACGCGACGTTGTTCCTGAACCGAGAGTCCGGTCACCCGACGGGCCCGGATCTTGCCCCGTTCGGAGATGAACTTTCGGAGCGTTGCAACGTCCTTGTAGTCAATGTTCTGGCCGGCGCGCAGCGGATTGGCCTTCTTCTTGTGCTTGCGCTGTGCTGCAGGGGTCGTGGCCATTGTGGTGCTCTCCTTTCGAGCCCGGCGCGGCATACTCAACCGATAGCCGGAATGTGCCTTGGGGTTTGTGTCGAGCTAAGTGATCAGAATGGGGGCTCGTCGCTTTGTTGGGTTGCCCAGGGATCGGAGCCTTGTTGGGTACGCGCACCGGCGGCAGCGGGCGTTCCACTGGCCCACGGATCATCGCCGTAGCTGCCAGCCTGAGGACGCGCGGCCCCACCGCCTTGGCTGCTGCCACTTGCATTGCGGGTGACCTTCGCCGTGGCGTAACGCAGTGCCGGGCCGATCTCATCCACATCGATCTCGAATACGGTGCGCCGCTCCCCGTCTCGGGTCTCGTAGCTGCGGGACCGCAAACGGCCCTGCACAATGACCCGCATTCCCTTCTGGAGGGATTCAGCGACGTTCTCAGCGGCCTGGCGCCAGACCGCGCAGTTCAGGAACATCGCCTCGCCGTCGCGCCACTCATTGGTCTGCCGATCGAAGGTGCGAGGTGTCGATGCGACGGTGAAGTTGGCGACTGCCGCCCCTGAAGGGGTGAAGCGCAGCTCTGGGTCAGCGGTGAGGTTGCCGACCAATGTGATGGTGGTTTCGCCTGCCATGAAACTCTCCGTTTGTGATGAGCGATGTGGTTCCGGTTGCTCTCAGCCTGCCAGTCGGAACTGACGCTAAGACCTCGCAACCGACAATCTGTGGATAACCTCGCCCACCTCAGTGCTGATCGGGCCGGATGACCTTGGTCCGCATGATTGATTCGTTGATAGTGAACTGGCGGTCCAGCTCCTTGACGTCCTTTGGTTCGGCAGTGAGGTTGATCACCGCGTAGATGCCCTCGGACTTCTTCCGGATTTCGTACGCCAGGCGCCGGCGGCCCCAGATGTCCA
>JBKPEY010000231.1:0-2333 GCA_046744405.1 Actinomycetota bacterium | reverse complement strand
TTCGCCAGGAAGAAGGTGGCATTGGTCGATGGGATGAGCTGCATCTGACGTTTGATGTTCACCACCACGTCCACGCCTTCGGGGAATCCGGGCAGCCGTTGGAAAAGTCCGATGACCTTCAGCTCCGACAGCTTCTGCTGCTGAGTTCCGCGTGCGAAAAGAACCTGTACCTCATCTCCGGCCTCCACATCGAGGTTGTCCGCGAGGTCCTCGGTGAGCAGAACGCCGCCGGGTTGGTGCGCCAGGGCGTCCATCGCGCTGGCTGCGGTCGTGGCAATAAAGTCCGTATCGAGAAGTGGGGCAACTTGGGCAAACGCCGCAGGATCAATCGCGGCCATGTTGCCGGCGTCCTCGTTGACCTCGCTCTCCAGCAGCGCGTTGTTGAGCCCGTACACCACAGGCGTCACTGTCTGGATGCCGGGGACCGCGAGCTTCTCGGCGTACTGCGGGGGATGATCAATCGCGCTGATCGGTGACGGTGTAACACGTACATCCGAACCGACAACGAACCGGGCGTCACGGGCCTTGGCTTGGTTGTACGACGCGCTGAAGGACGCCACGCTCGTGCCGAGAGCCACGATCAACCCGACCATGATCACCGCAGAGGCTGCGGCCCAGGAGCGACGACGAATGCTTCGCGTCAGCAGGCCTCTAAGCGGCCGGCCGAAGCGATGCCGGAGTGGCAGCGGCAGGAAAGCAAATCCTCGCTCGACGATTCTGCCGAGTATCAGCACTCCGCCCAGCCAGATGCCGATCGGGACGATGACCAAATGCAAGCGGAGGGTGACAGCACGGCCGAAGTACACCGATCCACGAACGCCCTCGAAGCCACCGTGGCGGCGCTGATACCACTCGACACCGACTGCTGCGGCCAAGATCAAAAAGTCGATCCCGAGAAGGCGCCAGAGGGGCTTTCGGGACCCGAGCTGCGCTCGCTCGTCGCTGATCTGGCTGTTGATGGCGCGTCGACCCGCTACGTACAGCGCCACGCCGGTCGCGAGGAAGCCCGCACCTGCACCCAGCAACGCGGAAAGCAGCAGGCTGGCCGGTGAAGCACTGGCCAACGCATCGGCAGATAGCACAAGGGCGGTCGAAATGAGGCCCAGAGCTACACCCAGCAACGAGCCCACAGTGGCAAGTGCGAGGGTACGCAGGGCGTGCATGCGAAGCAGGTGCCGCCGGTTCGCGCCGCGGATCCGCAAGATCGCCTGCTCCCGGCGCAGCGCACTGGCCAGCACGCCACCCGCGTACGAGGTGAGGATCGCAGCCAGCAGGGCGCCCGGCACCCCGAGGAAGACGAACATGCGCTTGGCGGTTCGGGCATCATCACTGGCGACTTGCAGGGCATTAGAGATGTTGTCGATCAACACGTCTTGCCCTGGCGTGATGGAGTTGACGGCGCTAGCGACCACCTTGGTCTGGGCAAGGGCGGTTGCTGGGTCGGCATCAAGCGGCTCGCGCTCCATGAAGACGTCGACCTCGAGGATCGGTTGACTGCGCAACACCGTGCCGGGGGCCGTCGTCACGTTCTGGAAAGCTGGAATGATCGTCTTGGAGAACACTTCGGGTCCGACGATCAAGGAGTTTCGGACGTAAACGAACTGTTCGAGCTGCTTTCCCTCCCGGCTGTAAAACAAAGACTTGGCGCGCGACACGTCTGTGATGCCGCTGATGCGTACGTTGAGCGCCTCTGTCATGCCGGGGATGCGTACCTGGACTGCACCGCCGGGTCCGACGGCCAAGGCTCGCGCGGCCTCGGCGCTGAGCAATCCGGAGCCCGATTCGTAAGAACCTTCAACGATCCGGATGGACGGATCTTGCTCGAGGTATTGGCTGTCCAAGCCGAAGACGCGAACGGCCTCAGGAGGTCGCTTGGGTCCGGCTGAAAGCGATCCGGGGTCGAGATCGACTAACGACAGCGGCTCTGCTCGGACCACTCCAGGTACTCGGCCGACTTGCCGAGTGAGCTCCTCAAGGCTCAGCGCTTCGGAGGTGTTGGCCTTGATCGGAACCCCGATCTCCCGACTGGAAAAACTCGCGCTCGGACCCAGAGCAGGCACAGACTCAACGGCCGAATCAGCCACCACGTCATACGCCAGGGTGACCTTGGATTTGGGTGCCACGGTGCCGAGATTGAGGCCGAGCTTGGCCTCACCTTGGGCCAGGGGAAAATCACCGCCATAGTCAGGCATTCGGGTGCCATCGACGGTCATCGAGTCAGCTACGTAGCTGAGCGGAGGGGTCGGTTCATCCCTGATAACGACCTCATTGGCGGGATGCGAGCTGTTGTTCGCCAGGACAAGGGTGACGTGTCCTCGTTGGCCCGGCTGCAG
>JBKPEY010000552.1:0-2430 GCA_046744405.1 Actinomycetota bacterium | reverse complement strand
GGGAGCCGGTCGATAATTGCAATCTCCACGGCAGGGTCGGTCTGCTGGCTCAGGGCCTCGGCGGCGTAAATCCCCGATGGGCCGGCCCCGATGATGGCGACGACCAGCGGAGCGCTCGTGCGCCCAGAGCTTTGTGAAGGGCGCGCTTCGACGAGCTCAGCGCTCATCTGCGGCGTCGGGCTCGATGGAAGAGGCCTGAATGATCAGCTGACCACCGCCGGCTCATCCTGCGGCTCAGCCGCATCCTGTTCCTTAACTGGTGCCGCGCGGCGCCCGCTCCGCCGGTTCCGCCCAGCCGGACGCTCCTCAGCCGCGGCCTCAAGGCTGCCATCCAGCTGGTCGGCAGAGATCGCCGGCTCCGGCGCCTTCACTGCGGCAGCTTGGGCGGCGCCTCGGCGGTCGCGGGAACGCGAATCCCGCACTCCTCCATCGGCATGTCTCTGTGATTCAACCGGCATGTCGTGCAGCTCGTAGCCACGCCCGTGGCAATGCGGACACTCGGTGGTGAAGGCTTCCAATAGTCCGGTGCCGATCCGCTTGCGCGTCATCTGCACCAGTCCGAGGCTGGTGATTTCGGCAACCTGGTGCCGAGTCCGATCGCGGCCCAGGCATTCCACAAGGCGCCGCAGCAGCAGCTCCCGGTTGCTGGGCAGCACCATGTCAATGAAGTCGATCACGATAATGCCGCCGATGTCGCGCAGCCGCAGCTGCCTGACGATTTCCTCGGCAGCCTCCAGGTTGTTGCTCGTGACCGTGGACTCCAGATTGCCGCCGGTACCAGTGAACTTTCCAGTGTTCACGTCGATCACCGTCATCGCCTCGGTCCGATCGATGATCAACGAGCCACCGGAAGGCAGAAATACCTTGCGCTCCAAGGCTTTTGCGATTTGCTCGTCCAGCCGAAATTCCGCAAAGAGATCGTGATCTTTGTCCCAGCGGCGCAGCCGATCCTTCAGGTGGGGTGCGACGTGTGAGACGTAGGCCTCAATCGAGTCGTATGCATCGGTCATTCCGCCATTGCCCGAGATGATCAACTCTGCGAAGTCTTCGGTGAAAAGATCGCGGACGATGCGTACAGTCAGGTCAGGTTCGGAGTAGAGCAGCTGCGGCGCGTTGCCGGTGGCGATCTTTCGCTCGATGTCCTCCCACTGCGCCGTCAGCCGGTTCACATCGCGTACGAGCTCATCTTCGCTTGCCCCTTCGGCAGCCGTGCGGACGATCACACTGGCAGACTCGCCAACCAATCCCGAGAGGATGTCCTTCAGCCGCCGGCGCTCACTTTCTGGCAGCTTGCGGGAGATGCCGGACAGATGGCCACCCGGCGCGTAGACGATGTAGCGGCCCGGTATCGAGACGTGGTTGGTCAGCCGGGCACCCTTGGCACCGACCGGATCCTTGGTCACCTGGACCAAGATCGTTTGGCCGGATTTGAGCACCTTTTCGACCTTGCGATTCTGACCCTCGGCACCGAAGTAATCCCAGTCGACCTCTCCGGCATAGATCACCCCATTGCGACCCCGGCCGATGTCGATGAAGGCGGCTTCCATTGACGGCAGGACGTTCTGTACGCGACCCAGATAGACGTTGCCGATCAAGGAACCTGTCGACTCGCGATCCACATAGTGCTCGACCAGAAGGTCGTCCTCCAGGACGGCGATCTGGGAGAGGCTCTCGCGCTGCCTGATGATCATCTTGCGCACCACGGATTCACGCCTGGCGAGGAACTCCGCCTCGCTCAAGACCGGCGTACGCCGCCGACTTGCGTCTCGGCCCTCCCGCCGACGCTGGCGCTTGGCCTCCATGCGCGTCGAACCGTCAATCCCGGCGACCTCGGCGGTGCCGCCTTGGCGTGGCTCGCGGACCCGGACGACGGTATCCATCGGGTCGTCGGGGGCTGAGGCGGCTTCCTCTCCCCGCCGTCGGCGACGACGGCGCCGTCGGCGGGAAGCTTCGCCATCGGTCTCACTGCCGCCATCGACTTCTGCGGATTCCTCGGCTTCGGGTTGAGCAGCCTCGTCGGACGCCGCCTCCGCGGAGGGGACCTCATCGCTGCCGGTCCGGCGACGGCGACGACCTCCACGGCGGCGGCGGCGACGGCGACCTTCGGTCGCGTCGCTTTCGGTCGCTGCCTCTTCCGCTGACGCGGCAGTCTGCTCGGCTCGTTCAGCCTCTCCCTGGGTTGCTTCCGCGACCTCCTCGACGGCCCCAGTCGCCAACTCGACTGCTTCCACCGCCTGCTCAGTTGCCTCGACCGCCTCCTGGGTGGCTGCCGTCACCTCCTCGGTCGCTTCCCCCACCTTGGCGGCGGTCTGGAGCAGCTCGCCAGTTGCGTCGGGCAATGCCTGCTCGGTTGGAGCGATCGACTCCCCGACCTGCACCTCAAGGGAGGTGCCGGCGTCTGAGGTTGGTGCCGGTTCGGCTGGCTCGGTA
>JBKPEY010000620.1:0-3990 GCA_046744405.1 Actinomycetota bacterium | reverse complement strand
TGCGCCGTTCGACAAGGCCGGGCTGAGTAAAGACCCCGGCGCGGGCGGCGGTGGCGGTGACAGCAGCAGCGAGATCAGCCGCCTCGGGGGTCAGCGGTTCAGCGAGAACCAGGAGCCGGTAATACAAGGGCGCGCCAACATGCCGGATTACTTCCTCGGCATTGGTACCAGCGGGAAGCTGGCCGCGGTCAACGGCGCGGTGAACCATTGGGGTCACGAGTTCGGCGCGGGTGAGCCAGAACCGGTGGCGAAGATGCCGTACGGGAGGGCTTTCCCCCGCGCCGCCGAACACTGCGCGTACCAGGGCACTGCTAATCGGATCGGTGAGAGTCTTGAGGATGCAGTGCGCCCAGAGTCGGAGGTCCTCATCGATGCTGCCGGTGTCGGGCACGTGAACCTGGGCAACTGCAAACGCCTCGACCGCCTCAACGATCAAGTTTTCCCGCGTCCCCCAACGACGGTAAAGGGTTGTCTTGTTGACCCCGGAACGAGCGGCAACCCCATCGACTGTCAGGCCGCCGAAGCCCCGCTCGATCAGTTCGGTCACTGTCGCGTCGAGGACCCGCTGCCGAACCTGCGCCGTCCTGCCGCCAGGCCTAGTAGTGGCGGCGTCGTGCACGAGGCCCAAACTAACACAACTGTAGTTGCATTAGCTGCGGAGGCTGGGCAGATTACGCTTCGCTACTCTCAAGCATGCGTGAAAACCGCTCGATGCCCCGATGCAGCGTTATTCCGGAGCTGGTCTACCCGGACGTCGAACAGGCGGTGGCATGGCTGTCTGACACATTCGGATTTGTCGAACGCTGGCGAGCAGGCACCCACCGCGCTCAACTCGCCTTCGGCACCGGAGCGATCGCGGTAACCGAGGCCCGGACTGGCCAAGGGTGGTCGGACACACCAGATGAGGTCGAATTACGCCCACCCCGCCAACCCGAACTGAGCCACGCCGTGATGGTGCGAGTCGATGACGTCGACGTACACCATGATCGAGCTCGGCTGCGCGGCGCGCGCATCCTTCACCCACCGACCGACTACCCCTATGGCGAGCGGCAGTACGAAGTGGAGGATCTTGCTGGCCACCGCTGGACGTTCTCAGAGACGATCGCCGACGTCGCACCCGAGGATTGGGGTGCCGAGTCCAAGATCAACAGCCGGTGAGCACTGAAAAGGCGCGCGTATTGATCTTCGCTACCGGTAATGCGCGTTGTCGATCACGTAGCGGATGAATTGACCTTCTGCCTATCAAGCAGAGTTGACATGGCTCGATGGCGTGATCAAGCCACCGCTGTACCGGTCCGGGGGAGGGGGAGGCTGACGGAGGTAGCAATCTGTCGGCGTTGCGGTCGAGGAGCCAAGCGAAGTCCAGTCAGCACGGATATCATCAGTCAGGCCGCGCGGAATCATGCCCGACGACTTCAGTCCGGAACCTCTTGGATGACCGGCCGTACGTTGCCGCGCTTCAACCAGCTCAGCCAGCACAATCCAGTGATGATCGCCACCGTTGTTGCCATGAGCACTCCGGCTATGGCGTAAACGCCAATCTCTGATATGACCGGTGTGTCGGGTTTGACCACCGCGGGCGGTGCAAACGTCCAACACAGCCCGAGCAGCCAGGCGACGGCGTTGAATCTGATCCACCGTCCCGCAGTTGGCAGCGCTGTCCGAAGCAGCATGAACTGCGCGGTCGGGATGGATGCTAAAAGTGCTAGGACCAGGACGCCGGCTAAGGCCCAAGCCACCCAGGAGGACCACGAAATCCGCTCGAGGGAGCTGGGAATCAGACCGATTGACCACGCGACCATGGCTGCGACGCTCGTGGCCACCGGCCACAGACGGAGAATGGTCGCGGGCAGCTGCAATCTGTTCATGGCCATCGCCTGGCCCCTTCCGAGCAACGCGCCCTCAATCGCCCCAGCGCCAAGCAAGACCACCAACGCCGGCATGTGGGTGAGATCCTGAGTGGCGGCCAGTGCCGCGGCTACTGTGAAGCCGGCGGCCTCACCCGCCACAGTGCAGGCGACCCAGCGGCGAAAAAACGCATCCGTGCCAGGTGGATACGGTGAGCCCGCCCGGTTACCCGGGCGCTCATAGGTAGCTGGTGGTGATGCCACATCCCCTGACTTCATCGATGCACCACCAGTCGAAACTACCAAAGCTGCACCAGGCCCTTCGAGATGCCTGAATTGCCGATCGTTGGCGGAGATATGTCGACACGCCGCTGGCCTCGCCCGCACATTGGGTGACCTAGGTCTTATCCACCAAGGACTAGCGACTCTGCTGGACAACACCTGTCTCGTAGCAAGTTGGTATTGGAGGTGAGTGCCATGTTCACTATCCGCAATCTGGGCGGGGTGGCGCTGTTTCTCTTCGGTACGACCTACCTGTGGTTGACCCCAATGTTTGCCGCCAGAGGGATTCCTACTAAAGGCATCTTGTGGTCGTTAACTCAGATCCTTGCTTTTGCGACGCTGCTCGGGTTCAGCATCGCCACGTGGGGGTTATTCAAGAAGACCGCGTGGTGGGACGGCCTTGCGGTCGCCTCGGCAATTGTCGGTCTGATCGTACTTATCCCTTACTGGATCGCCGCGCACATCAGCGGTGAGGCGACGCCCTGGTGGAACGTGTTCGTTCACGCAATCGGCGCCATTGCGGTCCTCGTCTTGCTCACCGTGCCGGCGTTGGAGAGCTGGGTCGAGGGCCACGTGACAGCAGGCGCCTGAGTAGGCATCTGTCGATCTTGATCGACGATTGAGGCTGACACGCCGATTGATCGCCAAGTCGATGATCATCCGGGGCAGGCAACCGAAAGCACTTGGAGTTCCCGGCCCGCCTACTTCGCGTTAGTTTCTGCCACTTTGCATCAGTTGGAGCTGATGCAGAGTGGCAGTAGCTGATGCGGAGTCATTCCTAGAGCCGCTCTTTTGCCGGCACTCGTCGCGCTCGTCCAACAAGATCTCGTACGTCCCCAGCTGGATGAAACCCTTGCGTGCTTGATCTTCTGGATCCGCCCATGATCAGCTAAGCTGCCACGTAGAGCAGTAACGGCACGGTATCAGCCGGTGTTCCCAACTTGACACCACGCACGATTGGGAACAATGATCAAAGTGGTTTTTGCACTACGCTTGATCGAGGCAAAGCAGTAACAATAGTTTTGCCTGACGTTTAATCGGGCAGAGCGCGGTTAACAAGTGTTTTTGTACGGCAAGTGTTTTTGCACGGCGATGATCGAGGCAAAGCATGGCTGACGACGCGACAGACACAGCATTTGGATTCGTCCTCTTCTTGCTGTTCCTTGCGCTGCTCGGATACGCGGCGAGCGGCGGTACTTGGTCGTCCACAGCTGGAACGACGACGACGTCGAACCCGTCGCCGATCTATACCACGACCCCGGGGCCGACTACTGCGTCGTCGAGGGCTACCACCAACATCCCGGGCGGCACACTAGCGAGCTGTCCCGGCAAAGTCATTGCCAACAAGACTGAGACGAGTAACAACGGTTCAGTCAACCTCAAGATTTACTTCAGCACCAAGAACGGTGATCGAAACTGCGCAGTGGCAACCGCGTTCGGATGGCCTTCGAAAACCCAAGGCCGGCTCGCAGTCAGGCTGCGATTCAGCGACTACAGCGGCAATCAGTGGCCGGAGTACGCCCAGGCTTCCAGCCAACCGCATACCAACCAACTGACCGGCGTCTACATCGACGACACCTACAATCGATGCGTCACATCCTCGGCCACATACACGCCCTTCACCGGCATGAGCCCAGTAACAGTGCGCATAGGATCTGTCGGCTGTAACTGATCTTCTAAGCCGAGCCGGGGCGATCAAGTGGGCCTAGCGCCCCGTTCCGGCGTAAACGATCGCCTCTTCTCCGGTATCCAAACCGAGGGCTGTGTGTGCTGCAACAACAGCCCGATCAACATCATCTTGATCAACAACAACTGAGATCCTGATCTCGGAGGTAGAGATCATTTCGATGTTGACTCCGAC
>JBKPEY010000428.1:0-10186 GCA_046744405.1 Actinomycetota bacterium | reverse complement strand
GGCACCGTGCAACACATGCACAAGGGCACGCCGTACATCTATCAGGGCGAAGAGCTCGGTATGACCAATAGCTACTTCACCGCCATCGAGCACTACCGCGACATCGAGTCGATCAACTACCACGCCTCGGCGATCAGCCTTGGGCTCGAGGTCGAGGCCGTGTTGCATTCACTGTCGGTGAGGAGTCGCGACAACGCGCGTACACCGATGCAGTGGGATGACAGCTCACACGCTGGCTTCACCGACGGTATTCCGTGGTTGCCGGTCAACCCCAATTACGTCACGATCAATGCCGAGGCGGCGATCGAGGATCCTAACTCGGTCTTCCACCATTTCCGGAAGCTGATCGAACTTCGTCATGATCATCCCGTGATCGTGCATGGGCGGTTCGAGCTGTTGCTCGGTGATCATGAGCAGATCTGGGCGCTCACCCGAACCTTGGATGATCAAGTGCTGTTGATGATTGCAAACTGCTCATCCGAAGCGGCTAGCGTGCCACCGGATTCGATCCCCGACCTAACCGGCGCTCAGTTGCTGTTGGCTACGCATGGGGATTCGGCGTCACTGGAGCTGCAGCCCTGGGAGTCACGCATCTATCTCCTTCGCTGAACTACCCGTTGGCTCAGTCTCAACGTCGGCTGGCATATTGAGTCGGCGTGCCCTGGCAATGAAGGGCAGCGCAAGCGCGGAGCCGGCGGCCGAAAGCAGGTAGGACACTTGGTAGCCCCAGATGTCGGCGCTCTTTCCTAGCAGCGGTTGCGCCACAATGCCGCCAGCGTTGTTGATCAGCGAGTCGAAAGAAAGAATGGTCGCGCGCTCTTGGGACCGGATCATGCCGTTCAGGTAGGCCTGTCGAATCGGTGTGCCTACGTACGACAGTAAGGCCCAAAGCATGATCAGGATCACGACGACCCAAAAATTGGCGACGATTCCGATGAGTGCGAGCATCGCTGCAGCGAGGGCCTCGAAGAGCAACAAGACGGAGGTCCGTCGCCGAAAAGCCCTGCGAATCCATGGCGTAAGCAGCCCGCCGACAATCTGGGCGCTCGCAACCAACGCTGCCACGAGGCCGGCGATCCCATACGCCTTCTGGTTGCCCCACAGGTTCAGCAGATGAGGCTGCAGGGCGTAGAACACATAGATTCCTACGCCCCCGGTGAACATGCCAGCTAGCATGATCGCGCGGACTGCCGGCACTTTGAGGCCGTGCTCGACGGAGCTGTTCACGATCTTCTTCATCTCGGCTATGGGTCTCTCGCCACGGACCGGTGTAAAACCGAGGTCGTGCATCATGATCAGCGCAAGTACGAACATCCCGAGCAGGATGCCGGCGCGGGCGAGGTAGGGCACGCCGAGGTTGGTCAGCTGGGCTAAATAGCCACCTGCCACCGAGCCGATCAGCGTCATAGCGCCAATGACTACCTGACCGCGGGCGAACACGGCCTCCAGCTGGCCCTGGAACTTGGTTGCGGTGAGCGCGTCGACCAACCAGGCGTCGGTTGCACCAGAGAAGAAGGTGTAACCCAGTCCGAGGAGCGCGGAAATAATCGCCCACCAGACGAAGCTCGAGTGCACCTGCCAGAGGAGTACATAGAGAGCGGTGGTCGCCGCGAGGGTCAGGGTCCCGCACAGGAATGAGGCTCGGCGTCCCCACCGGTCAGCGACCACGCCGGTTGGAATCTCGAAGAGCACCATGCCGGCGGTGAAGTAGGCGTTGGCAGCGAAGGCTTGGAAGTTCGTGAGGCCAGCATCGAGCAGGAAAATCGTGTTGATGCCCCAGATCAGCGAGGCTGCCAATGTGTTTCCCGCGGTCAGCACGTAATAGGTGTGGCGTACCGTCTCGGAGCTCTGCCTCACTCACCAGAGATTAATTGCGATCGTTCGCCGAGTAATCACAGCCCGGCAAGCCAGTCAAGAATGGCTGCGGTGACGACCGCAGGATCCTCCTCATGCGGCAGGTGTCCTACCTCAGGCAGGCTAATCAGATCGTGGCGTGCATCGATCCACTCTTCAGCCGCCATCATCGTGGAAATCGGCACAAGCTGATCTTCTTGACCGTGAATGGAGAGCAGCGGCACTGGCGCCGGCCGTCGTAGTACACGGCAGAAATCCCGTCCGGTGCTCCGGAAGCGATTCCGGACGAACATCCGCTGGTATTCCAGGGCACAGTGGGGGCTCGGCCACAACATCAAAGCGTCGCGGTAGTGCCGAGCCTCCTCAGCGCTGAGTAATCGAGCTCCGTCGGCGGCCCAGCTGCGCAGCAGCTCTTCGATGTAGAGGCCGTCGTCAGCCATGATCCGCCGCTCAGGCAGCAGCGGAACTTGGAAGAACGCCAGTCTGGAGAAGTTCATGCGCCAGGGGAATGCCAGCGGATGAGGGGCGGCGACACTCACCATCGCCTGAACCGGCGCCGGCGCGTACGCCAGCGTGGCCCAGCCAGCCATGCCGCCCCAGTCGTGCCCGATGATCACCGCTGTCGAGAACCCGAGACTCTTGATCACTCCGCTGACGTCGAGGGCGGTCGTTTGTGGGTCGTATCCGCGCGGTGTCTTGTCGCTTGCACCATAGCCGCGGAGGTCCATGGCTGCGGCGCTAAAGCCCGCCTCGTCGAGCGCTGGGATCTGGTGCCGCCATGCCCACCAGAACTCACCAAATCCATGGAGCAGCACGACCAGGACTCGCCGCGGATTGAAGTGTTCTCCAACGGCAACATGAAAGCGAATTCCATTGGCCGCGATGTCGCGGTGCTCCCATGGTCCTTCGAGCAAGATGTCGCGTACGCCGGCCCCTGCCATGGTGACCGATGACCTATCCCCCGTGCCTGGCGCAGGTGATCAGGTAATGGCTTTCCTGGGTGGCACGACCTCACCCTCGATCTGCGGTGCACTTGCCGCGGCAAGGGCACGTTCCGCCGCATCCTTGACCTCGGCCGTCGCCAGGTTCGCTTGAGCGATCGTCCGCTCCGGGCCCTTGACTCTCCTGATGAAGAGGTAACCGACACCAGCAAGGATGCCAGCGATCAGCAGTAGCGCGGCGGCGACGATCAAGAATGAGAGCCACCCTGCCAGGCCTGCCGCATACAGGCCCAAGGCAGCAGCGATATAGAGCAGAATCGTCGCGCTGAGTGCGAAGTATCCGGCGACTCCGAACAAGCCAGCGCCAGTTCCGCCATTCTTTGCCGCAGGGATCAGCTCGGTCTTGGCCAGCTCGATCTGGTCCTGCACCAGCAACTTCACATCGTCGGTGATGTTCTTGATGATGTCCCCGACCGCAAGATCAGCCACATCCGCTCCTCTCGTCAACGCTGAGCCTATCGATCTCGGATTGGCGTTTCTTCGTATCAAAGCCACGAGTATCAAGGTCTTACCCCGATTCGTGCTTCATTCGCGTGCTTGTGCTCCACAAACGCGAGATGTGGCGTCAATCGGTCCGCGGCTAATCCGCAGAAGCCTTCGCAGTTGCCAGGTTCTCCTTAATCAAGGTCATTACCGAGGAATCAGTCAGGGTGGTCACATCGCCGAGTTCTCGGTTCTCAGCAATGTCACGAAGCAGCCTGCGCATGATCTTGCCCGAGCGGGTCTTGGGCAACTCCTCGACCACCATGATCTGCCGCGGCTTCGCAATAGCGCCTATCTCCTTAGCCACATGGGTCCGCAGTTCTTGGACGACCTCCTCGCCGCCCTCGCCGGCGTCAGCGCGCAAGATCACAAATGCCACGATGGCTTGGCCAGTCGTCGGATCACTCGCGCCGACGACGGCTGCTTCGGCGACCTTGGGATGCGATACCAGCGCCGATTCGATCTCCGTTGTGGACATGCGGTGGCCCGAGACGTTCATGACATCATCAACCCGGCCAAGCAGCCAGATATCGCCGTCCTCATCCTTCTTCGCGCCATCACCGGCGAAGTACGTGTTTTGGAAGCGTGACCAGTAATTATCGATGTAGCGCTGATCATCGCCCCAGATAGTGCGCAGCATTGCTGGCCACGGCTTGGTAATCACCAAATAGCCACCGTGTCCATCCGGTACGCTCCTCGCTTCGTCGTCGACGACATCGACCTCAACCCCTGGTATCGCCCGCATCGCCGCGCCCGGCTTGCCGACGGTTACCCCGGGCATTGGAGAGATCATCTGCATGCCGGTTTCGGTCTGCCACCAGGTGTCCACCACCGGCGTACGGTCCCCGCCGATGTAGTGCCGATACCAGACATATGCCTCTGGATTGATCGGCTCACCCACTGATCCCAAGACGCGTAGGGAGGACAGATCGAAGGCTTCGGGAATGTCAGCGCCCCACTTCATGAAGGTGCGGATCGCTGTCGGTGCGCAGTACAAGATCGACACTCGGTACTTCTCGATGATCTCCCACCAGCGGCCCTTGTGCGGGGTGTCGGGGGTGCCCTCATACATCACCGATGTGGCACCGTTTGCCAGCGGCCCGTACACCAGATAGGAGTGCCCGGTCACCCAGCCGATGTCCGCGGCACACCAGTAGATATCGGTCTCCGGTTTCAGGTCGAAGACGCCCCAGTGCGTATACGAGACTCCGACCAGGTAGCCGCCGGTGGTATGCAGGATGCCCTTCGGCTTACCCGTACTGCCGGAGGTGTACATGATGTATAGCGGGTGCTCGGCAGGGAAGGACTCGCACTCATGCTCCTCAGACTGCTTGCCGACGAACTCGTGCCACCACAAGTCGCGCCCCTCTTCCATGGGGACATCAAGCTTGGCCCGCTGGACAACCAGCACCTTTTCCACGTCGCAGCCGTACTTCAAGGCTTCGTCGACTGCCGGCTTCAGCGGTGAGGCGTTGCCGCGGCGGTAACCTCCATCGGCAGTGATCACGAACTTGACGCCGCAGTCGATCACTCGTGAGTAGAGCGCGTCGGAGGAGAAGCCGCCGAAAACCACCGTGTGCGGCGCGCCGATCCGGGCGCATGCCAGCATCGCCACCACTGCTTCGGGGATCATCGGCAGATAGATCGCCACTCGATCGCCGGTCTTCACACCGAGCTCGAGCAGCGCGTTCGCCGCCTGTTTGACTTGCCGAGTCAACTCGGCGTAGGTGATCACCTGGGTGTCTCCAGGCTCGCCCTCGAAGTAGTAGGCAACTCGGTCCCCGTTGCCGGCCTCGACGTGCCGGTCAAGGCAGTTGTAGGCCGCGTTCAGGGTGCCGTCGGCGTACCACTTGGCGAATGGCGGATTGCTCCAGTCCAAGACTTGCGTCGGTTCGGTTTGCCAGCTGAGCCGCTTGGCCTGCTTGGCCCAGAAACCCTCGAAGTCTGCTTCAGCTTCTGCGTACGTCTCATCCGTCACATTGGCTTGCGCCGCTAAATCAGCGGGCGGGGGAAAACGCCGGTCCTCGTGGAGCAAGTTGTCCAGGGCATCTTCAGTCACGACTACGTCTCCTCACGAGCATCGATGATCGAGGTGGCGCCGGTAGCCCAATCAAGGGCGCTCGGCCCATCGGCCTCAGCCTACAGAAGCTCCAATATGTGGCGATTGCGGGAACTTCGTGAGCTGCTGTAGACCGGAACACCGGTGAGTAGAGATCAGAGTTTGATGCGCAGCACATCCTCGAAGTCACCGGTGATCGCCAGTTTGGAGTGATCAACTTCGACCCGCCAGCAGGACGTCTGAAATGGCAGCATCAGCGGGTCCGGCCGCCGCGCTGAGCTGTCGTAGAGACCACCGACTTCACGCAGCAGATGTTCACGTGCCTTGGGGTCGAGCCGGGCAACTGCCGGGCGCCGTTCCACCATGGAGATCAGCCCATCTCGGGTGATCGGCATCCAATTGCGAAAGTTGCGACGTTCGAAGAGACCGAAGTACTGGCTCTCGGCGACTTTCTCGACACTGTCTTCCCCGTAGTCGCCACGCATGGATTCTGGATCGGCCTCCCGCATCAGCCCGATGAGGCGGCGGACCCATGGGACGGTGTCATCGCGCGTGTTGTACGCAATCGCCAGATGGCCGCCGGGCTTCAGAACCCTGGCGATCTCGCTGAGCGCGAGTTCAGCCGCGAAGTGATGCAACGTCTGTGCAGCCGTGACGACATCGAAGTGGCAGGAAAGGAACGGCAACGACTCGACGCGGCCTACAACATGCCGGCGGCTGCCAAGACGGGCAGGCAGACCAGCAACGCGGTCGACGGTGCGATCGATGCAGAACACCTCATGGCCGGCATCGGAAAGCAGGCTGGCGAAACCGCCGCGACCGGTTCCGAGATCAAGGACGCGTACTGGTTCCGACCCGACCATCCAAGCGACCGCAGATTCCGGATAGGGATTCCGCTGCGTAGCCATGCGAGAAACTTTAGTGGTGCTGGACCCGCTAGCTGATCTTGCGCAATTGGAGGGCGTGGCGTCGGCAGTGGCAGCGTCAACTGATGCCGTCGATGCGGTGTTGGGTGATCGCGGGCTGCGGAAAGTCACCGAGGAGCAGTTGAGCCGGGCTCTCCTCGCTGGAGCTCAGGCCAATGCGGCGCTGAGCGACAATCCTGCACGCTGGCAGGTCGGTGCCCTCCGCCTGTCTGCGGAGCTAACCCCACTTGCGGCTCTGATCAACGTTGCGCCGGCTCAGGCACTGGCGCGGGCGCACACCTTGGTGGCTCGCGGAGTAGTGCCGGACAACGAACTCGGCAAGATCGGCTCCCAACAAGAAACGGCAGACCCGGAAATGGCTCTACGCATGAACAGCCTTGTCGAGCTGCTGACCCGCCACACCAGCGCGCCGGCGATTGTTGTGGGAGGCGTCGTACATGCCGAAATCGCTGTGGTGGCGCCGTTCGGTGATGCCAGCGGCCTGATTGCGCGTGCGGCCGAACACCTCGTGCTAATCGCGGCAGGTCTCGATCCATACGGGGTGATCGTCGTCGAGGCTGGTCACGCTGAAAACGCGGCACGCTACTCGGGCGCGCTTGAGGCATACGCGGAGGGGAGTGTCGCGGGCGTCAAGGCGTGGTTGCTGCGCTGCGCTGCTGCGGTCGCGCGCGGAGCCGAGCTCTCACCCATTGTTGCCGGCTGAGCCTGTGTCGAAGGCCCGGTGAAGACATCATCGCGCTCACATGACGCGGCGCCCACCGAGGCGGGCGCCGTGCCTTGCACGTCACTACCAAGTGACCATGCGTGCATCTTGTCAACGTGTTGGCCCAGGTAAACCTGGATCGCAACTTCCCGTCGGGGATGGGTGATCGCCGCGTGGGTACTTGAATGCCGTGCGAGGTTCGCCAACTCGTCGGTCAGGACTACCTGTGACAGTTATTTGTCTGTCACCGGAAAAGCTCCTAGAAGCGCACTCCATCTCGACGACTTGGCTCCCCTTGGAGTCTTTTCTACCCCCATCGGGACGCAATGGAAAGGTCTCCCGGCTAGGAGAAATCTGTGCGTCTGCCGTGCGTTGCAAATGTCTCGGCCGTGCCAACCGGTTGCTCTGTGCCAAGATCAAATTCGACCGAGTGATCAACTCCGGCTATCCGACGCCTGCGATGAGGTGGTTGTCCACAGGCGCTAGAAAGCCCAAGCGTCGTCCACAGATTGGGGCTAACCCGCACGTATCCGATAGAGGTCCACAGACTGCTTGACATGGACCCGCGTACGGTCGGCCAGCGCACCATCGTGGTCGCAATTGGCGACTCCGAGCTGCTCGATCAGGTGCTGTCCGTTACCGCAGTTGTCGGAGTTGAGCCACTAGTGCTCGGCGACGTGGGTCTATTGCGACCGCACTGGGCCGCCGCATCGATGATCTTGCTAGGCATTGATCAGGCCATCGGTGTCGCGACCATGGGTCTGCCGCGCCGCACCGAGCTCTACCTGGTTGCCGACGAGCGGACCGCCAACCAAGCGCAGCAGTGGTCCATGCAACTTGGTGCTGCGGTGGTAACGCTGCCAGCGAATGCGAGCTGGCTGTCCGACGCTCTCGCAGACCTCGGCTTGGCCGATCACGGGTCAGGTCGGCTGCTGTGCGTGGTGGCTGGTTCGGGCGGCGTCGGTGCTTCGACTTTGGCTGCTGGACTGGCGTTTGTTGCGGCTCGCACCAAGCGGACGATGCTCATTGACGCTGATCCACTTTCCGGTGGCCTTGACTTGCTGCTCGGCGCCGAACGAATGCCAGGCTGGCGATGGCCCAGGCTAGCGACAGCACGCGGTCACCTTGGTGACCTCACTAGTCAGCTGCCGTCTGTCGACGGGATTGATGTGTTGTCTATGGGCCGCGGCGAGTCGCCGCCGGGCTGGGTCCCGCAGGCTGAGCAGCTCAAGGCGGTGCTGCTCTCGGCGATGCGGAGCCACGAAATTACGGTGGTCGACCTCTCGCGAACTCTCGGTGTTGCGGCAGAGGAGGCGCTGCGACGAGCCGAGCTAGCAGTTCTCGTGGTCCGTGACGATATCCGCGGGATTGCTGCCGGACGCGAGGTGGCGCGGCAGCTAAGGGGTGAGTGCGGGCGTCTCGGGATCGTGGTCCGACATGGCAGGACCCACCGGCTGGAACCGAACTTGGTTGCTGGTGCGGTTGGTTTGCCACTGCTCGGGTCCTTCGTCGAGGATCCGATGCTCGTTCTGGCGGCGGAGCGCGGTGATCCGCCGGGGCGATCTGGGCGGAGCGGGTTGTCACGGCTCTGCCGTCAGCTGCTGGACGCGCTCCCGGTCGCATCTTCAACCGGCGAAAAAGCGCAGGTGGGCACATGACCATCGCAATGAGTTCCTCGGTGCCGGGTGATCAGGCTGCCGACGCGGTGACTCTGGACCTGGTACGCGATCGGCTGATCGGCCTTGGCCGGCGGTACACACCCGCCGACGTCGCCTCGGCCATGCGAGCCGAAGGCCTTGCCGTGAGTGACTCGGCCGTCCTGGATGCGATGGACTCGTTGCGCCGGAACAGCGTCGGTGCAGGTCCGTTGGAGCCGCTGCTGCACGAGCCCGGGGTGACTGATGTCTTGGTCAATGGTCCCAATCAAGTCTTTATCGAGCGCGGCGCCGGTCTTGAGCAAACCGACCTGAGGTTTGCGAGCGAAAACGACGTTCGACGACTGGCGCAGCGGCTGGCTGCTTCGGTCGGCCGGCGGCTTGATGATGCAGTGCCTTTCGTGGACGCGAGGTTGGCGGATGGAACCCGGGTACATGCGGTGCTCGGTAGCGTGGCCTCGCCCGGGACCTGCATTTCCCTTCGGGTGCCGGCCCAGCGGAACTTCTCAATCGATGACTGCGTCGCCTTAGGTTCAGTGACCCCAGGAGCGGCACATTTGCTGTCACGCATGATCGAGGCCAAGCTGGCGTTCTTGATCAGTGGCGGGACCGGTTCCGGCAAGACGACGCTGTTAGCAGCCCTTCTCGCACTTGTGCCGTCCAATGAGCGGCTCGTCATCGTCGAGGACTCGCGCGAGCTGGCGCCCAATCATCCGCATGTCGTACGCATCGAGGGTCGGCCCGCGAACACCGAATCGGCCGGGGCGATCAGCCTTACTGATCTTGTTCGTCAGTCGCTGCGGATGCGTCCAGACCGGCTGATAGTGGGTGAGGTACGCGGAGCGGAGATCTGTGACCTCTTGACGGCGATGAATACCGGTCATGAGGGTGGCTGCGGCACAGTGCACGCCAATTCTCCTGCCGATGTCCCGGCCAGGTTGGAAGCCCTAGCTTCACTCGGCGGACTGCCGCGTGCCGCCTTGCACGCCCAGCTGGCATCGGCACTGGATGCGGGCATCCACGTGACACGTGATGCCGCTGGCGCCCGCCGGGTCGCCGGAATCTCGATCTTCATCCGGGATCGAGCAGACGGACTGGTTCACAGCGAGTGTGCAGTCGAATTCCACGAGGATGGTCACACCGTGCTCGGGCCGGGCAGCCGTCAACTGGAACGAATGCTGCACCGATGATCACGACCTTCATCTGCCTCGCTTGTGCCGGACTCGCCGCGTGGTTAGCGGTGGGGCGGCCGATTGAGCAACGCCTCGGGACACGGCTCGATCCCGCGTCCGGAGAAATGAAGGAAGCCCCGCTGCGCGCCGCGCGGCGTAGGCATCCTCGACGATCATGGAGCTATGTCGCGTTGTTGATCATCTTGCTGACCTTGATCATTGCGGCAGGCTATCTGGCGAATGCTCGGGGCGCCGTACTGGCCTGCGCGGCTTTCGCGGCCGGCGCCACAGTCGCCCGGTTGGTCACACAGCACCGAGGACGAAGATCAGCAC
>JBKPEY010000578.1:0-8209 GCA_046744405.1 Actinomycetota bacterium | reverse complement strand
GTCAGCGGGCGACACTGTACAAAGTGATCAACAGACTGTCTGATGCCGGATTGATCAAGCCCTCTGGTACCACCCGAGACCAGTCATATCCGGAGCGGACCAGCTATGAGTTGACCGATGCGGGGCGCGCTATCCGCCAGCGATGGATGGCAGAAGTGCTTTCAACTCCGCGCAACGAGTTCCCCGAATTCCCTGCAGGACTCTCATTCCTTCCGCTGCTGACGCCGGAGTCGGTACGTGAGCTGCTCAAGACACGGCGAGAACTCTTGGTTCAGCGACTGGCCGAACGGGATTCTCTTATCGGCAGCGCCGGCTTCCCGCTCCCGCGGGCCACCATGCTCGAGACCGAGTACCTGCACGCTGTAACGGAGGCCGAGATCCGCTGGCTCGACAATGTCTTGACCGGATTGGACGACGGCTCGATCTCGTGGAGCCCCCGCGAATTGCACGAAGCTGACGCCAAGCTCGAGAGCTGAATCTAGACAGTTTCCAAGCTCTGGGCACGTCAAATTTCCGACCAGTGTCGGCTTTTCGACCCGAAGTCACGGATTGTGACTCGAAAACTCCGCAATCCGATCGTCGGAAATTTGGAAATGCCCGCGCGAGTGACGAACAGCGCTCACAAGCCAGACGCCATCTCACCCCAGATGTCTTCGAGGTAGCGGTCGGCGTCACGCAGTCCCTGGAGCCAATCGTCTGCCGATGGATCCGAGCCGTTGGTCTTGGCGCGGTAGATGCCCAGCAGAGCGGCTCGTACGCCCGGCGCCATAGTGTTGGCATTGCCGCAGACATAGATCACCGCACCGTTCTGGATCAGGTCCCATACCTTGTCACCCTCGCGCTCGATCACCTGCTGAACGAACGTTCGCGGTTGCCCGGGCTCTCGAGAGAACGCCATCTGCACCTCGGCAACACCCGCCGCCTGGAAGTCGTTGAGTTCATCGACATAGAGGACGTCGCTCTGGGAGTTTCGACAGCCGTAGAACAAGATCGATTTCCCGATCGGTGCGCCCTGCTTCGCTAGGGCGGCGCGCTCTTGGAGAAAACCACGGAAAGGTGCCACCCCGGTGCCGGCCCCGACCATGATCATCGGGAGGTGCGGGTTGGCCGGTGGCCGGAATGGGATGGTCGGCTTGCGAACAAAGGTGAACTGGGTGCTGTTCTGCATGCTGCTGGCCAGGTGGTTGGACGCAACTCCATTGAAATACCCGTCACCGCTACGGGCCGGACCGTGCAGCACACCGACCGTGAGATCGCAGGTCTTCGTAACGGTCGGAGAAGAGGAGATCGAGTAGTAGCGCGGCCGCATCGGCGGCAACAGCTCCAAGTAAACGTTGAATGGCAGGTCGATGCTGGGGAACTCGTCCAGCAGCTCGAGCACCGAACACCGCGGCGTTGCCACTTTCTCGCGATAGGCTGCACGCCCGGCATCGTCCAGGCCGGACATGGCATTCAGCTCCGCCGCTTGATCAGGATCAGTCGCGTATCGAGCGAGCACAGCAAGGTCATTGCGGCTTGCCACGTCCTGCAGCTCGACACAGGCTCCGAGAATGCCGAGCAGCGGCGCGGGTTCTCCCAATGGAATATGGGTGTAGGTGCCGCCACCCGTCGGGTTGATCGTGACGTAGGTGCCAGCGTCGAGGCCGAACCGAGCCATCACCCGCCGGATGAGGTCGACGTTGTTGCGAGGGAGTACACCGAGGTGATCGCCGGTCTCGTACTCCATTCCAGGAGACAACTCGAGCTCGATATGACGGGCTGACCTCGAGTCCGACTCCGACTGACCGTTTCGGAGCAGCTCACGGTTGGCGAGCACGACTGACGGATGAGCGCGGTAGGACATCACGACTGGATTCGTCGTCTGCTTGTTCTCCATAGTCAGGCGTAGCCGCGGCTCGGTGCTGGACGCTGTAGTCGACTCAGTACTCAGCCCGAGTCCGCTGGTAAGGGATGACCATAGGCCCTGGTACCACTCCGAGAACTGACCGTCGAAGTCAGAGCGAGCATCACCTTCACCGCGGTCATGCACGCGGTGTGCCCCATGAGCCTCAAGCTGGGCATCGATCAGTGTCGGTACGGCCTGGTAGGTCGAGGCCCAGTCCATATTGCCGCACCCGAATACCGAATAGGCGAGGCCGGATCCCGCGTCGGACGGCGTTGCGGCATCACTGATCCAGCGGCAGAAGCGCTCCGCGTTGTCGGGAGGCTTGCCGTTGTAGGAGGCGCACACAACGACCAGCGCTCCCTCATGCGGCAGCTCGCCAGTGTGATCATCAAGAGCTCCCAAGGTGACGGCATACCCGCGATCCGAGCCGTCCTGGGCAATGCGGGTGGCAATCCCTTCCGCGGTCCCCAGGTTGGACCCGAATAGCACCATGAGCGGCGTGTTGTGTCCCTCCCCGGTCCGCTGCGGGCGCGCCTGAGGCTCAGCAGCTTGCCCGTCGGTCGCTGGGGTAGTGATCGTGACTGGTGCCGTTCCGGTGGTTCGACCAGGGCGCATCTTGATCTGAATGAACAAGCCCTCGGGTTTGATCGTCAGACCCTCTTTGACCTTCAGCTCATAGTTGAGATAGTCGACGAACTCGAAGCGTTGCAGCAGCATGCCGAGGACGAGCATCGCCTCCTGCATGGCGAATTGGCGGCCGATACAAGCCCGTTGACCCGAGCCGAACGGCTTGAACGCATTCGCTGGCAGTTGGGAGCGGGTTTCGGGGCGGAAGTGGTCCGGGTTGTACTCCTCCGCGTCGGCGCCCCAGACGCTCGGGTCGCGGTGCAGCATGATCGTCAGCGCGGTAATCGAGGATCCCTTCGGCATCAAGTACGGCCCGACCATGGTGTCGGAGTACGGGTAGCGGGTGAACCCCGCCACCGTTGGCCACAGCCGTAGGGTTTCGCTGAGGATCTGATTGACGTAGGTGAGGCCCTGCACTTGTTGGTAGGTAGGCAGCACCGAGGTATCGGTGCCCAGCACCCGATCGACCTCTTCCTGAGCGCGGGCGACCACCTCGGGATGCTTGATCAAAAAGCTGATGGTGAAAGAGAGCAGGCCACTGGTGGTTTCGTGGCCGGCGATCAAGAAGGTCTGGCACTGGGCCACGATGTTGTCATCGCTCAGCCTCTCGCCGGTCTTTTTGTCCACTCCGGTCAGCATGCGGCTGAGCAGATCTTTGTGATCTTCGATGTTCCCGCTGCGGCGACGCTCGTCGATGATCTGTTGAACTTCGCCCTCCATGTAGCGGTAGTTCTCAGTCAGCTGTCGCGAGGCACCGCGCCGCAGCTTGGTCTGGATGGGCAGCGCCCGGGCGCGTCTTTGGCTTTCTCCCAAGACGCCGTACATGGCCTCCACGAAGGGATGCATGGTGTCGCGGTAAAAGGAGTTGAACCGGTAGCCGAAGCCGCATAGTGCGATGGTGTCGAGGGTGAGCCGGGTCATGTCGGCGGTGACGTCGACCGGTTCACCCGGATTCAGCCGCTCCCACTTCTGCATCAACTGCGTCGCGATGTCGTTCATCATCGGCACGTAGTCCCGCATCGCCTGCTGGCTGAAGTTGGGCAACAAGATGTTGTGGGCCTTCGACCAGTTCGGATCATCGGTGTCGGAGGTGAACAGTCCGGCGCTGCGGCCAAAGCTTCGGACCGCCTTTTGACCGTCACCGACGAGCTTGTCAAATCGGTCGTCGTCGCACAGATCGTCGATCATCGCGAGGCCTGAGGCCGCGAACCGATCACCGGCCGGAGTGCGCAATCGGATCATCGGACCGTACTGGCGGGTCAGCTCCATCAGCGTGACGATCGTGCGTTCGGGCGGCACGTCGAACATGTTGCCGACGATTGGCTTGCCCTTCGGACCGGGAATGTCGTCAACGGTCAGTGGTGTCGCGGTGCGATTCTCCACACTTGGCGATGTGGTCATGCGGTTTGCCTTTCGGATGCTTGCCGTTCGGATGGGGGCGGTTCGGTGACTCGACCGGCGCGGATGAAGACCACCAGGGCGACGATCACGACCCAAGTGGGGAGAAGGAGTACAACCACCGGATGCAGCGTCGTGCTCACCAGCAAGAAGATCGCCAGCAGATAGCTGACGACGCCTAGCCAGGTAGGCATGATGCCCGCCTGTCGAAGCAGGGTTGTGGTTGTCAGCGCGTACATGCCCGCGCCGCGGATTGCATAGACAAAGACCATTCCGTAGCCGACTGCGAGCACACCCCGGATGAAGTCAGCCGACGGCAGCGGCGCGTTCGTCAGATCTTTCAACAGCGCGACCGAGCCGGCCGATGCCATGCCAGCAAAGAGCAGAACGACGAAAAGGACGCCGGACACCAGCTGCAAACCATAGGGAATTGCTGACGGCACCGGCGTACGGGACTTGATCAGTAACCGAGCGGCGTGAGCGTGCCAGAGGAAAATGATGCCCGCGAACGGGATGAGATAAAGGCCTACCGTGACGAGGATCGTGCTACCGCCGGTGTAGAAGGCGGTGATCTCGTCGTCAGAGGCTGACAACGTGGGCGTCGTATAGAAGAAGATCAACGAGAGCACGAACAGCGCAGCAAAGAAGATGCCTGTCATGCTCGTAAGCCGGGCAAGCCGCACCGTGTCCGATACTCCGATCCGACGCCGGCTTAGCCGGCCGCGTGGTCCCGGCCTGTTTGGAGGTGAGGCCTCTGGAGATGGCGCCTGACTTTGGGTGATCGGCGGCTCAGCCATGATCGTCAGCCGCCCCAGATATCTTCCAGGAACCGGCCGTCGGCTCGCAGCCCGGCGAGCCAGTTGTTGCCGTCGGTCCCGATAGTGCTGCCCGTGCCGGAGTTCATCCGGAACACTTGGATCAGTGCGGTGCGCACGCCGGGCGCCATCGTGTTGGCGTTGCCGCAGACGTAGATGTTGGCGTTCTGGTTGTCGACGAGATCCCACACCTCATCGGCTCGCTGCACGATCGCGTCCTGGACGTAACGGCGTTGTGAATTTCCCTCACGGGAGAACACGGCATCCACCTTGACGACACCGTCGGCCTCATAGCGCCTCAGTTCATCTTCATAGAGGTAGTCGTCCTCAGAGGTGCGGCAACCGAAGAACAGCAAAGAAGTAGCGACGGCAGTCCCTTCTGCCCGCTGCGCGGCCCGCTCCTGCAAGAAGCCGCGGAAGGGCGCGAGCCCGGTACCGGCACCGATCATGATCATGGGTCGCTGCGGATCATCCGGCGGCCGGAAGGCGATCGTGGGTTCTCGTACGAAAGCGAACACTGTGCTGTTCGGGGCGTTCGACTCCAGGTAGGTGGAGCACACGCCATTGAAGTCGCCGACGCCCGAACGGGCCGGCCCACGCAACACCCCGGTGGTAACGCTGCACATCTGTGGGCTGACCAGTGGCGAGGACGAGATGGAGTAGTAACGCGGACGTAGTGGTGGCAGGCGGTCGAGGAACACCTCGAACGGCATGGCACAGGCTGGATAGTCCTCGAGCAGATCGAGCAGGGACCGCCCACGCGCGAGCACTTCGTTGCGGAACCTTGTCTGAGATGCGTCGTCGTCACCGACGAGGCCCTCGAGCAATGACCGTTGCCCAAGATCACTGGTGTAGCGCGCCATGAGTTCGATGTCGCTGCGGGTTGCCGGATCTTGCAGCTCGACGCAACTGCCCAGGACGCCGAGCAGTGGTGCCGGCTCGTCGGTGGGGAGATGAGTGTGGCTGCCACGGTTCGGGATGATCGTCAGATAAGAGCCAGCGTCCAGACCGAAGTGCAGCATGACGCGCCGGATGAGATTGATGTTGTTGCGCGGCAGCACTCCAAGGTGGTCGCCGGCCTTGTATTGCACGCCGGATGGCAGGGCGACCTCAAGATGCCGAGTCGAGCGGCCAGCGTTAGCGCCCAGCAGCTCATGGTTGTCACGCACAACCGCCGCCTGCGCGTGGTAAGACGTGATGACAGGGTTAGTCACCTGCCGATTCGTCACCGTGATCGATAGCCTCGGCTGGCTCTCGTCCGTCTCGGAAGGCGCATCCACACCGAGAGTGGTGGCGATGTCTTTCCACAGAGTGTCGTGCCAGTTTCGGTACGCGGCATCGAAGTCGCCGCGTACGTCGCCAGCACCCCGAGGATGGATGCGCTTGGCGCCATGCTGTTCCAGGCCTGCATCGAGTTCAGTGGGCACCGCTTGATACGTCGTCGCCCACTCGGTGTTGCCGCAGCCGAAGACGGTGTACGACAAGTCCTTGAACGCCTCCGACTCCGCCTCGTCGACCCAATGGTGGAACTTGATCGCGTTGTCTGGAGGTAGGCCGTTATAGGAGGAGCAGACGATCACCGCCGCTTTCGCCGGCAGCTGCTCGACGTAGTCGTCCAGAGAGCCGAGGGTTACGTCGTAGCCACGCTCAGTTGCCTCCTGTGCAAGTCGAGTTGCAACGCCTTCCGCAGTGCCGAGGTTGGACCCGAATAGCACGGCTAGCGGCGTATGGTGCGCATTGCTGCCGGCTCGTCCGGCTTTGCTTTGAGTTGTGGCGGCGGCGACCGGTTCGGCTTTGTCGATCGGCCGATCTGCGCGGCGCCGGACTTGAATGTGGAAGTCGGCGGGCTTGACGGTGATGGTCACTCTGGTGCGCAGCTGGTAGGTCGGGTCCTTGATCAACTCGAACCGCTGTAACAGCATGCCCAGCACCAGGACGGCCTCCTGCAGCGCGAACTGCCGCCCGATGCAGGCACGTTGTCCGGTCCCGAACGGCTTGTATGCATTTGGAGGGATGGCGCTCATCCGCTCCGGCGTCGTGTGGTCGGGATTGAACTCCTCGGCGTCCTCGCCCCAGATGGATTTGTTCCGATGCAGCATCGGGGAGAAGATCATCATCCCCAGGTCTTCCGGGATCGCGTAGCGTCCGTCGCCGATGACCGTGTCCTGCTTCGCATGACGGCGGAATCCCGAGGCCGTCGGCCACAGCCGCAGGGTCTCATCGAGGACCTGGCGTAGGTAAGTCAGCTCGTGCACCTGATCGAAGGTCGGCTGCAAAGTGCCGCCAAATACCCGATCAACTTCCTCACGGGCTCGCTCGAGGTATTCCGGGTGCTCCAGCAGGAAGTAGATGGCGAACGACAGCAGTCCACTAGTCGTCTCATGGCCGGCGACCAAGAACGTGATGCACTGGGCGCGGATATTCTCGTCCGGCAGGATTAGTCCGGTTTGTTTGTCGACTCCGGTGATCATCCGGCCGAGCAGGTCTGTGTTGTCCGCGGCATCTCCCATCGCTCGGCGTTTGCGGATCAGATCATCCACCAGGTCAGCCATGAAGGCTTGATCCTCTTCGAACTGGCGCTGCGTTCTGATCTTGAACCGGGTCTGGATCGGCAGCTGCCGGAGCCGCGCCTGAGACTCGTCGAGCACTCGGACTATTGCCTGCACGAATGGGTGTGGCGTGTCGCGATAAAACGAATTGAACCGGTATCCGAAACCGCACAGCGCGATCGTGTCGAGGGTCAGCCGAGTCATGTCGGCCGGGACGTCGATATCCTCGCCAGGATTGAGCCGATCCCATTTGTTCATCAACTGATCTGCGATATCGATCATTGCCGGCATGTAGTCCCGCATCGCCTGCATGCTGAAAGGCGCCATCAATATGCTATGGGCGCGGGCCCACATGGGGTCATCGGTGTGAGCCGTAAAGAGGCCAGCATCAACTGGGCCTTCGGCCAAGATCGACAGGCCTGCGGTGATGACCTTGTCGAAGCGAGGGTCGTCGCAGATCTCGGAGACCAGGTCGACGCCGGACACGACGACCGAGATGCCACCAGGCGTGGTCAGCTTAAAGATCGGCCCGTACTCGCGAGCAAGCGAGATCAAGCTTTCGATGGGCTGAGAAAAGTCGATTGCCCGGACGTTGCCGAGGAAGGGGAGTCCCGGAGGACCAGGAAAATCTTCAGGTGCCAACGGTTCGCTCATGAGGCCCTCTCCCGGATCTTCGTGGCATTCGTCGCCAAGCGTCCGAGCCCCGGTACGCGCGCTGAGCTTGTCGAAGCGCGCATTGGACAGGCCCGGGCCGCATGATGGCCCCCGTGAGCGAAGGCTCGCATATGCGGGCGGTCCAAGACCTCATCCGCTAGCCCTCACATTCACCCCGCCCGGGTGATGCCCAACCGGTAACCGGCGTGTGACTCTACGCTCACGGGGGCCAGCGCGTCCGGAGACTGACGAAGGCGTGCTGACGAGCAGGCACATGTCGC
>JBKPEY010000534.1:0-4038 GCA_046744405.1 Actinomycetota bacterium | reverse complement strand
AGGCGACGACCTTGCCCTAGTACCAAAGGGTGGATGAGCAGCACATATCGGTCAATCAATCCGTCAACTAGCAGTGACCTCACCAGATGCGCGCTGCCGACAATGCCGACGTCGGCATCCGACGAAGACTTCAAGTTCGCGACGGTTGCCGCTGGGTCGCCGGATAACAAGATCGAGTTCTGCCAGGGGAGCGGTTCGGAAAGAGTGGTGGACACTACGTACTTCGTTGCTGCGTTTAAGTACGGCGTGAACGGATTGTCGGTCTGCTTGGGCCAGTACCCGTAGAAGTCCTCATAGGTACGGCGACCGAAGAGCATCGCCCCCGAGGACGACATGGCCTCACCCATCCGCTGGGCCATGATTTCGTCGTTGTACGGCACTGCCCATCCGCCTCGATCGAAGCCGCCGCGGGTGTCCTCATCGGGTCTGCCGGGAGCCTGTATGACCCCATCCATCGAGATGCTCAAAGTAGCCGTAACGCTCGGCACGATCTCCTCCTTCCATAACCAAGCTGACCTTGCTGGAGAGCAGCAGGCGGTTTGACCCGGTTAGGAGCGCCCGCGTACCCTTGACCCTCGGTGCGCACGCTTCGGCGCGCGCTGGTGTGTGCCCTCAAAGCCTTGTTGTCCCTCAAAGCCTTGTGTCGTACACCACCCAATCAGACAACGAGAGAGAGCAGGTCACGCGTGTACGCGATCGTGCGGAGTGGCGGCCGCCAGCACAAGGTTGCCGTCGGCGACGTCCTCGAGGTTGACCGCCTTGAGGGTGTGGTCGGCTCCAGCGTCAGCTTGACCCCGCTATTGCTGGTCGATGGCGACGACGTCACCTCAGATGCAACCGCCCTCGGCTCGGCATCAGTGACCGCCGAAGTGCTGGGTGAAGCAAAGGGTCCGAAGATCCGCATCCTGAAGTTCAAGAACAAGACCGGCTACCGCAAGCGTCAGGGTCATCGCCAGCGGTACACCACGATCAAGGTCACTGACATCAAGGGCTGAGGCGAGGATATGGCACACAAGAAGGGCGCGTCTTCGACGCGGAACGGTCGGGACTCCAACGCTCAGCGACTCGGAGTCAAGCGGTTTGGCGGCCAGCTGGTCAATGCTGGCGAAATCATCGTCCGGCAGCGCGGCACCCACTTCCACCCAGGCGATGGCGTAGGCCGCGGCAGTGACGACACCTTGTTCGCCCTGGTCGCGGGGCATGTGGAGTTTGGAACCCGGCGCGGCCGCCGGGTCGTCAATGTGACACCCACTGCGTCAGACTCTGCGTCTAATCCTTCTGGGACCAATTTCTCCGAGCCAGCCGAGGCCACCTCGGCGAAGTAGACCAAGCACTAAACGCCGGAAGGGTGGCCCTGGTCTGGGCCACCCTTTGCGCGTTTCTGACTAGCGAGAGGAGGCTTCCGGATGGCGATTCCCAGCTTCGTGGATCAGGTCACGCTGCATGTCTACGGCGGTCACGGCGGTAACGGCTGCGCCTCTATTCATCGCGAGAAGTTCAAGCCCCTCGGTGGCCCGGACGGCGGCAACGGCGGCGACGCTGGGTCGGTAATCCTTCGTGTTGATCATGGCCTGACGACTCTGGTTGCTTACCACCGGCAGGCTCACTGGCGGGCAAGCAACGGGCAACCCGGTCGAGGCGATCATCAAAATGGGGCAGGCGGAGAAGACGTCATCCTCGCAGTGCCGAATGGCACTGTGGTGATCGATGCCGAGACCGGTGAGGAAATCGCGGATTTGACTGGCGAAGGGGCTGAGCTCGTCGTCGCTCAGGGCGGGCGTGGCGGTCTCGGCAACGCCGCACTAGCCTCACCGGCCCGAAAGGCCCCCGGTTTCGCCTTGCTCGGTGAAGAGGGCGAGAGCCGAATCATCACCTTGGAGCTGAAGGTTGTCGCCGATATCGGGCTGGTGGGCTTTCCGAGCGCCGGCAAATCTTCGCTCGTGGCTGCCATCTCCCGGGCTCGACCCAGGATCGCAGACTATCCATTCACCACCTTGGTGCCGAATCTTGGTGTTGTGGTTGCTGGCGATGTGAGCTTCACCGTTGCAGACGTGCCCGGGCTGATCGCGGGAGCAAGCGAGGGACGCGGGCTCGGGTTCGACTTTTTGCGCCATATCGAACGTTGCACCGCGATCGTGCATGTGATCGACTGCGCCACGTACGAGCCGGGCCGCGACCCGATCACCGATCTCGATGTCATCGAGACCGAGCTCAACGCGCACGGTGGCCTGGAAGATCGGCCGCGCCTGGTGGCACTGAACAAGATCGACATCCCGGACGCGCAGCACGTTGCCGAATTCGCGATGGGTGAGCTGCGGGATCGCGGGCTGCAGGTCTTCCCCATCTCGACTAGAAGCGGTCAAGGCCTACACGAGTTGATCTACGCCATGGCTCGGCTGATCACTGCACGGCGGGCTACCGAGCCGCCGCCACCACCGGCACACATCATCCTCCGGCCCAAGCCGATCGGTCATCAGGGGGAGTTTCGCATCGAGCGGGAGGGTGAGCTGTGGCGGGTACGCGGCGACAAGCCCGAACGCTGGGTACGGCAGACCGACTTTTCCAACGCTGAGGCGGTTGGTTATCTGGCCGACCGCCTGTATCGGCTCGGGGTTGAGGACCGGCTGCTGGAGCTCGGCGCGCAAGGTGGGGACGGTGTTGCTATCGGAGGCGCCAATGCGGTGATCTTCGACTTCGCCCCGCAGATCGATATCGGAGCAGAGATCCTCAGCCGTCGAGGGGAGGACCAGCGGTTGGTCGCAGAACGGCCCGCGGCCCAGCGACGGCGCGATAAGGATCGGGCCTATCACGCCTCAGAGGCGGCGGAGGAAACGCTGGATGACGACCCTTCGACGGGCTCCGGGCACAGCGAGCCGGGTGTCGGGCAGCACGATGCGTGACGAGCTCGCAGCGGCGCGCCGGATCGTGGTCAAGGTTGGTTCGTCCTCGCTGACCACCCCCGAAGGCGGTATTGATCCGCAACGGATTGAGCAGCTGGTTGACGTCCTGGCCCGGGCAAGGCTGGCTGGGCGTGAGATCGTCCTGGTCTCATCCGGAGCCATCGCTTCTGGCCTCACGCCGCTGGGACTTCGGGCACGCCCTCGTGATCTTGCGACTCAGCAGGCGGCTGCTTCGGTCGGTCAGGGTCTGCTGATGGGCCACTACACGCGGCTGTTCAACGGACACGGACTGGGCGTCGGGCAGGTGCTGTTAACAGCTGATGATGTGACGCGGCATTCTCACTATCGCAACGCGTATCGCACGTTCGGACGGCTACTGGAGTTTGGGATGGTGCCGATCGTCAATGAGAACGACACCGTCGCTACCCATGAGATCAGGTTCGGTGACAATGACCGGCTGGCCGCGCTGGTGGCACATCTCGTGCACGCCAATGCACTGCTGCTGCTCAGTGATGTCGCCGCGCTCTACACAACAAACCCTGTCAAGCCGGAGGCGCGCAAGATCAGCGATGTATGGAGCGAGGCTGATCTCAGCGGAATCGACATCGAGTCGCGGGGTACCGCAGTTGGCACCGGCGGGATGGTTACCAAGATCGATGCGGCTCGGATTGCCACCTCTGCTGGAATTCCGACCATATTGACCACAGTCGAGAGCGCGGGCGCGGCACTGGCAGGTGAGGAGGTTGGCACGCTCTTCCATCCGACCGGCCGACGCCGTCCGACGCGACTGTTGTGGCTTCGGCACGCCAGCGACACCCGCGGCACGCTGGTTCTAGATGCGGGCGCGGTCCGGGCGCTGACGCAGCGGAAGGCGTCGCTGCTGCCGGCGGGCGTCACCGCCGTACACGGTCAGTTTTCCTCCGGCGAGCCGGTGGAACTGGTCGGGCCGGATGGGCTAGTCGTGGCGCGCGGGTTAGTGAACTACGACTCAGAGGAATTGCCTGCTCTGCTGGGCCGCAGCACTCGCGAGCTTGCGGCCGAGTTGGGTGCCGGTTATGACCGTACGGTGGTGCATCGCGACGCACTCGTAGTGATCGAGAACGTTGAAGCGAACCTCTGACTCTGATCAGGTCAAATT
>JBKPEY010000167.1:0-2881 GCA_046744405.1 Actinomycetota bacterium | reverse complement strand
GTGGCGAAAAGGCGCCACTGGTCGTCGACTCCCGCCAAACTCAGACCGATCCGGAACACTCCCACGATCAATGCACCCAAGATCGTGCCGATAATAGTGCCGCGCCCGCCGAACAGGCTGGTGCCACCGATCACTACAGCTGTGATGCTCTCGAGATTGGCGTCCACAATGGCGTTGGGGCTAGCGGTACCCGACCTCCCGATCTGCACCCATCCAGTGATGCCGTAGATCAGCCCAGCAACCGTGTAAACGCTCAGGAGGACGCGGTCGACCCGGATGCCGACCAACCGGGCAGCCTCGGTATCGTCCCCCACGGCGTAAACATGCCGACCCCACGAGCTCTGGCTCAGAATGAACGCCATGATCGCGGCCATGATCAGCACGATGATCACACCCATAGTGATTCGGAAAGGCCCGATCACGATCGGGGTACCGGCCCAGAGGAGGATAGCCGGCATCTCCCGCCGCCCCACCTGCTGGCCGCCAGAGTAGAGCAGCGCGACCGCGGTAAAGATGCCGAGCGTACCCAGCGTCACAATGAACGGTGGCAGCCCGACCCGGGTAACCAGTGTCCCGTTGATTGCCCCGGCAAGGACTCCGGCCACAATGCCGATCAGAATTGCCAAAACTCCCGGCACGCCATTGTGTGCGGCAAGGTTAGCCATGAGCAGCGAAGAGAGAATAGCGATCGCGCCAACCGACAGGTCGATACCCGCTGTCAAGATGACTAGCGTCTGCCCGATCGCCAGAGCAGCGATGACCGACACCTGCTGCAGGATGATGCCGATTGTCTGCGGCTGAATGAAACGTGGATTGATGATTGCGAAGGCGATGATCGAAATGATCAACACCAGTAATGGGCTGATCGTCGGATGTGAATGCAGGGTGTGCTGGATCCGCTGAAGCGGCGACTGCTGCCGCATCGCGAATTGCTCAGCAGCGGTATGTGGTGCCTGCGGTTCGACGGTAGTTGTCACGTGGGCTTCCTTGCTGTAGGAGATACTCCGGTTTCGCGAGGAGGCGATTTTTCGTCTCTCGTTATGAGCTGGCCTGGCCCCGCCCCACAGCGGCGGAGCCGGCCACTCGCTTCCTTATGAGTTACTTGCCGCCCCAGCAGAGCTTTTCGGCGTCGGCCGACGTGATGCTCTCCACGCCTTGCACCGGCTTGTCAGTGACGAGCGCGACTCCCGCGTCGACGAAGTCCAATCCCGGCGAGTTCTGCGGTTTGTCAGAGCCATTGCTGTCGACCATCTTCTTGAGGGTCTCTACGCCCTGCTCCGCCATCTTTATCGGGTACTGCTGGGAGGTGGCCCCGATGGTCCCGTCCTTGACCATGGCGATGCCAGGACTGCACCCACCATCCACGGAAACGACCACTGCATCCTTGATACCCGCTGCCTGCAGCGCCTCGACGGCACCCGCCGCAGTGGGCTCGTTGATCGTGTAGACGGTATTGATGTCCTTGCTCTTGGAAAGGCAGCTCTCCATTCCAGTCTTGCCGCCATCTTGAGCACCCTGGCTGGGCTCATGGCAGACAATCTGGTAGTCGCCGCCCTTACCACCGGTGTATTTGCCGGTTGCTGCCTCGTCGCCGTTCTTGCCCTTGTCCTTGGTATCGATTCCCATCCCAGTAAGGAATCCCTGGTCGCGGTTGACGTCGACCGTCACGACCTTGTCATTGAAGGCATCGAGCATTGCAATGGTCGCCTTCTTACCGTTCAGTGTGCCGGCCGCCCATTTACCGATTAGGTCACCCGCCTTGAAGTTGTCGGTGGCGATGGTGAGGTCAACGGTGTCGGCCGGATCCGGGGGTGTGTCCAGAGCGATGACATAGATGCCCTGGCTTCTGGCGTTCTCAATCGCGTCGTTAACACCCGGCCCGTTCGGCGCGATCAAGATGCCCTTGTCGCCACGGGCGACCGCTGCCTCGATGGCCTTGACCTGCCCATCTTCGTCGCCGTCCTTGGCACCGGCAGCTTTGGTCAGCGTCACCCCGTTCTTGGAGGCGGCGTTTTCAGCGCCCTGTTGCATAGAGATCCAGAATGGGTTGTTGTTGTCCTTGGTGATCAAGGTGACGGCGATTTCACCGCCACCACCGCCACCACCACCACCCTCAGACGCCTGGCCCTGGGGGGTGCCAGAGCTGCCTCCACCACCACAAGCGGCAAAGGTTAGTGATGCCGCTGCAGTCAATGCCAAGCCGGCGGCGAGGCGCGCGCCTCTACGGTTCGGCGGTAGGTATTTCATAGACCAATCCTCCCTAGAATTCGCACCGCCGATCATGACAACGGTGTCAAGCTCATTCTTAAGTCCTTCTCAGGTTCAATGTCAATGGGTATAGATTAACGAATTCATATCTGGGTACGCTGCGGATCGGAAGGAGACATCGATGTCAACACCGGCTACCGGATCGGTCTCCAGAACGCGGGCGACCATCCGTGACGTTGCGGCGTTGGCAGGTGTCGGAACCAAAACCGTGTCGCGGGTGATAAACGACGAGGCCAACGTATCGCCACAAACCCGAGCGCGGGTACAACGCGCCGTATCGGCCTTGAACTTCAAGCCGAACCAAGGAGCTGGCGCGCTGCGGCGCGGCGACCGTAAGACCCTCACGCTAGGCCTCCTCGTTGACGCCGTTGACAACCCATTCTCAGCATTAATTAACCGTGCTGTCGAGACCGTGGCGTATGGTCGCGACACAGCAGTGCTAGCCGCGAGTTCGGAAAATGATCCTGACCGCGAACGGATCATGGTTGATGCCTTCACCCGTCGCCGGGTCGACGGATTGATCTTGAACACCGTTAGTGAAGATCAGGGTTACCTGCAATCGGAGCGGGAGCAGGGTACGCCGCTGGTATTTGTCGATCGACCACCGAACGGG
>JBKPEY010000094.1:0-4837 GCA_046744405.1 Actinomycetota bacterium | reverse complement strand
GAGATGTACAAACGGCTCGCCGAGGTTCGTGCCGAGGCCGACATCAAGGCAGTCGAAGCGGAATTGCACGATCGCTACGGGTCGCCACCCTCAGAGGTGCTCAACCTCATCGAGGTGGCCAGGTTCCGACTGCTCGCCCGTGCTGTGGGACTGACCGAAATCGTGGGACAGGGTCGATTCATTCGCTTCGCGCCGGCCCGCCTTCCGGAATCACGGGTGATGCGGTTGCAGCGGCTGTACCCGGGAAGCGTGATCAAGGACGCAGTCCGAACCGTCCTCGTGCCGCGGCCCGCGAGCTCCACTATTGGTGGCGAGTCACTGAAGGACACTGACTTGCTCCGCTGGTGTACTGCGGTGATCACAGAGATCTTCACAGACTCGTGAGATCCACGACCGCTAAGCGTGCGTACCGCGCGGAGCGAGCGCCGGGAGCGGAGCGATCAAACGCGTAGGATCTCTCGCGGTAGTCGTTTCTTGGGGCGCACATGCGTGAGCCCCTGAGGGTAACGCAGAGGATGGTCAATGAGTTTTTCCGCCTACCGCGGGTGGCATGCGGTACGAGCTACGGTGCTCGGCGGCGTACTCCTGCTTACCTTGCTGGTGTCCGGCTGCGCCAAGCAGGACCCGAGCGTTGTGGCGTACGTCGGCAACTCAGAGATCACCCAGCAACAAGTGGACGACGCCGTCCAAGGGGTGTCCAGCATCTTGCAAGAGGGTCAGTCGGTGTCCCGCCAGGCCGTCGTCAATGCCATGATTCACGGCGTCATCGCAGAGAATCTTGCCGCCGCCAACAACATCACGATCACTGACAGCGACCGCGACGCACTGATCAAGAACAGCAACCTCGCTGGCTTGCTCAACGTACCCAAGGGACGACCGATTGCCTATGACGTAGCTGATCAACAAATCGTGTCCGAGAAACTCGGGAGCGAGGCATACATTGCGGCCCTGGCCAAGGAGCCGGTGAAGCTCAATCCACGATTTGGTGTGCTCGATCCGAACCAGAAGACGATCATCACCGATCAGTCGGCGGCCCTTGCCAAGCCGATGTCTAGTCCAACGCCGTAGCGCAGCGTGCCGCTACCTGAGGTCGAGCGCCTGGTCGAGGTGATGGCGCGGCTGCGACAGGAATGTCCATGGGATGCTCAGCAAACCCATCGATCACTAGTGCAGTACCTCATCGAGGAAACCGCCGAGACGATCGAGGCTATCGAGGCTGCGGACCAAGATCATCTCCGGGAGGAGTTGGGTGATCTGCTGCTACAGGTGGTTTTCCACGCCGAAATCGCCAGCGAGCAGACATCCGGATTCACAGTGGACGATATTGCGCGCGGAATTGCCGACAAGTTGATCTCAAGGCATCCCTACGTTTTCGCGACCGCAGAGGTACCCAGCGACCTGCACTTCACCTGGGAGCAGCGCAAGGTAGTCGAGAAGGGTCGCACCTCGGCACTGCAAGGCATCCCAGATCAGCTTTCAGCTCTGGCCCGCGCGAACAAGATCATCAGCAGAACGCGGTCACGGCGGGTAGCAGTCGCCTTGCCTGACGAACCGACCAGCGCTGAGGAGGTAGGCGCGCAATTGCTTGCACTGGCGGCGCGAGCCCACGCAGCTGGAATCGACCCTGACCAAGCGCTCCGCGACGCGGTACGGGGATTGGAAGCCCGAGTACGTGAAGCCGAGTCGACGGCCGACGACGCAACCACGGCTTAGCTGCCGTCGCCTATTCTGTGGACATGTCCGAGCCTCCGCAGCAACGGCCGGCCCCTCAGGCGCATCCGCCCCAGAATTACCCTCCCCAGAATTACCCTCCCCGGAATTACCCTCCGCAGAACTACCCGCCCCAAAACTATCCACCGCAGAATTACCCTCCGCAGAACTACCCCCCACAGATCTATCCGGCACACAGTCCAGAAACTCAGCATCCGTTGAATGCCGGGTTGCCCTATCCAGTCCAACCGCAGTATCGGCGCGCCCCACGCAAGCCGAGCGAGGAGTTACAGCGCGATGCCGAGGCTGCCCTGGCGGCACGGATGGAGCTGGGCCCGGAGTACGACGAGTACATCGCCGAGGGCCTGGCCGAGAGGGTCGAGGACATCGCGGAGGCGCGCGCAGCGGAGCTGCGACAGCAGATTTTGGAGGCTAATCGGGCCCAGGTGGCCGAGCAGAGCGGCCGGGGGCGGCAGTTGGCGCTGGCCATCGTTTCGATGGTGATGGGTATCCCGATCACAGCAATCAGCGCCAGCGAGGTTGATCCGAGCATCATCGGAATTGCCATCTCCTGGACTGGCATTGTCGGAGTGAACTGGATCCACGCACGGAGCCTCCGCAAGCGGAAGTAGCGCGGCCCCAGACAGTTCACCAGAGGCAGCAGGAATCTGAACTTCCCGCGTGCGGCGCCACTACCTGGCCCCGGAGCCGCCGATAGGCTGAGGCCACCATCGGTTTCTTCTGCCCGGGTGCCTGCAAGCCAGCCATTCGGAGCAGCATCGGAAAGGCGGTACTCGTGGCGAGCATCGAATTCATAGGCGCACGAGAAATCCTGGACTCCCGGGGCAATCCGACCGTCGAGGTCGAAGTGATTCTCGACGACGGTTCCGAGGGTCGCGCTGCCGTTCCCTCTGGCGCATCAACCGGTGCCTTCGAGGCCGTCGAGCTGCGTGATGGCGAGGCCCGCTATGGCGGCAAAGGCGTCAGCAAAGCCGTGCTGGGTGTCATTGATCAACTCGGGCCCGAACTCGTGGGATATGAGGCCAGCGAACAGCGGCTGGTAGATCAGGCGATGCTCGATCTGGATGGCACGGACAACAAATCCAAGATAGGCGCCAACGCCATTTTGGGTGTTTCGCTGGCGGTCGCCCATGCGGCTGCGCATTCGGCGGACCTGCCGCTCTACCGCTACGTCGGCGGTCCCAACGCCCATCTGCTGCCTGTGCCGATGATGAACATCGTCAACGGCGGGGCCCATGCTGACTCCGACGTCGATGTTCAGGAGTTCATGATCGCGCCTATTGGCGCTGCCACTTTCCGCGACGCCCTGGAAATGGGAGCAACGGTCTACCAGTCGCTCAAGTCAGTGCTGAAGAAGCAGGGACTTGCGACCGGTCTTGGCGACGAGGGCGGTTTCGCACCGAACCTGCCGGCCAATGTCGCAGCACTCGAGCTGATCTCCACCGCCGTCCAGTCGGCGGGCTTGAAGTTGGGCAGCGACATCGCACTGGCGCTGGACGTGGCAAGCACGGAGTTCTTCGACTCTGGCACCTACACCTTCGAAGGCAAGGTGCTGTCGGCCGATGAGATGACCGGAATCTATGAGCAGTGGATCAACGACTTCCCGATCGTCTCGATCGAGGACCCGCTGGCTGAGGACGACTGGGCGAGCTGGACTGCGCTGGTGGCCCGGCTCGGCGACAGGATCCAGGTTGTAGGTGACGACCTATTCGTGACGAACGTCTCTCGGCTGCAGCGCGGCATCTCCGAGAAGGCAGCCAGCGCCCTGCTGGTCAAGGTCAACCAGATCGGATCGTTGACCGAGACCTTGGATGCTGTTGATCTTGCCCACCGGTCCGGTTTCCGTTGCATGATGAGCCACCGTTCCGGCGAGACTGAGGACACGACGATCGCCGACCTCGCTGTGGCCACCAACTGCGGCCAGATCAAGTCCGGGGCTCCGGCGCGTACCGACCGAGTGGCCAAGTACAACCAGCTGTTGCGGATCGAGGAAGATCTCGACGACGCCGCCCGCTACGCCGGCGCCTCGGCTTTTCCACGGTTCAAGGCGGGATAAGTGCCTTCCGGTCGACGACCAACTTCTCGCCCCGGCGCTGGTCCGGGGCGGGGAAGGCCGCGACCGCGTACGCAGGCGCGCAAGCCGCCTCCGTCCACATCTGCGGCCGACGCCGTTGCACCAGAGGCACCAACGGCCCCGCTGCGGCGCCGGGGATACGGCCTGACCGCGCGTGCCATTGCCCTCACAGTGGTGTTATTGATCTTGACTATCTCGTACGCGACGTCTTTGCGGATCTACTTTTCCCAGGCCCACGAAATCTCTGCGACCAAGACTGAGATCGCCGAGCGCCAGCAGCGGATCCGAGATTTGCAAGGTGAGCTGGCCCGCTGGGATGACGAAGCGTACGTGAAAACTCAGGCCAGGGAACGGCTGGGGTGGGTCGTGCCCGGCGAAACCGGCTACACAGTCGTCGGCGCTGACGGCAAGCCGCTTGGCGGCGGAGCTCAGATCAGCGCCGAGGAGGGGACAGCGGAGCAGCCGCAGGACTCCTGGTGGTCCAAGTTGTGGGGCTCGGTAGAGGCCGCCGACCGGCCGGCGCCAGTTGCGAACTCAGCTGAAGACAAGACCATCACTGTCAAGACCAAGGCAAGCCGATAATTCAGGGATGGGCGGCTAAGAAGGCAGCGACAGCTTTCGCCGTCGGCAGGCTCGGACTCGCCCCGCGAACCGTCACCGCCAACGCGCCGCCGGCAAGCCCATGTCGGAGCGCGGCCGGGAGTGCCGCTCCGGCGGCCAAGCTGGCGCCAAAGGCGCCACAAAATGCATCGCCGGCCGCGGTGGTGTCCACCGGCCTTACCGGGAAAGCCGGATACTCCACGACGCCTTCGGGTCCCATCACAAAGGCTCCGCGTTCACCTAGGGTGATCACAACTGTGCCGACTCCGCGCTCGTGGAACCATCGTGCGGCCTGCTCGGCGGAGGTCGGATCTGTGACGGGGATGCCGCTCAGCACCTCCGCCTCGAGTTCGTTCGGCTTGATCACTGAAACGCCGGGCCATACCGCAGCAGGGATGGCTTGTGCAGGTGCTGGATCCAGCACAAGGCGCA
>JBKPEY010000411.1:0-3452 GCA_046744405.1 Actinomycetota bacterium | reverse complement strand
GGTGTATCTGGACGAGCTCGGCCGCTGGCGTGACGGCCGGCGGCGAGAGCTGGATGAACTGGACAAAGCCGCCCTGCAGACAACCAGCGGCTCTGAAGCCACGGGGGACATTTTGTTGTCGATGGCGCTGTGGAAGGCGGTGTCTGATCGCTACGAGCTGCTGCTTGCCACCTGGAACTCAGGGCGCGTCGGAGTTACTGAGCTGACGCGCCTGTCAACGCTCATCTGGGGCCGACTGGATGCGGCCACCGCCTCGGGCCTCTCGGTCTCTCTGCCAGAAGCATGCCGACTATCCGACGCGCTGCTCTCCCAGCTCCGCGTCAAGCTAGGTCTTGACCCTTCAGGTCTGGAGATCACCGAGCGCATCCGTCAGCTGCGTGCCCAGATGGAACGCATCCGGGAGCAGATCGACCTGGAACCCGCGGGCGCCGGGCAGCAAGAGGCCGCACTCGACCAGTCGCGGCTCGCCCGTCGGCTCAAAGAGGTCGCCGAAAAGGCTGGCCGCGGCGGAGATGTCGTCGGGCTACTGGCTCCTCTAGAAATCGAGGCGGCTACCTTCGAGCGGGATTTGATTGTCAACGGTGCGCGTCGACGAGACGCCGCTGCGCTGGTACAGCGAGCGCGGGAGCAGCGCGCCGATTTGGAGGCACGAGAAGCTGCCCTGCGCCGCATCGCGCAGGAGTGCGTGCGCCGAGTTGACCCGGCGCCCCGCTACGCGGTGCCAGACACAGCCGCACTCGGTCCGGTGCCGAACACTCGCGAAGAGCTGGAGAACTATCTGCGTCGTCTGGACCAAGTGTCTCGGGCAATGACTATCGCGCAGACGGCATACGCGAAGGCGCTGCATGATCATTCCGAGCTCGACAGCCGGCTCGAGGCGTACCGCGCCAAGGCGGAAGCAACCGGGGTAGCCGAGGTTGCTGATGTGCCACAGGCCTATCAGCTTGCCCGGAACGCTTTAGACGAACGACCCAGCAGGATGGTGCTCGCCCAACAACTCGTTTCGGTCTACCAGACCTACCTGCAAACCACCCCCGCGCCGCACGCGGCGGAATCGGCCCAGTCCGTGGAAGAAACAGAATGAAATGCATGCAACCGGGCTGCACCGGCACCATTGTTGATGGCTACTGCGATGTATGCGGCAATCCGGGGCCTGACGGTGCCCCAGCAGCCGGCCCAGCCGTTGTCGCGAGTTCAACCCCCGTTCTGAGCACTGCCAGTCGGCAGGCCGCTGCGACACCCGACCTCGACGGAGCACCCTGCACTCAGCCGGGTTGCACCGGCACCATCATTGACGGCTACTGCGACGTCTGTGGCACTCCTGCGGCGGCAGTTGCCGGGCAACGGTCCGCTGATGATCAAACTCCGATATCGGCAGGCGCTGCGGCTTCGGCAGTCACGGGTGGATCCAGCCGCTTACAATCGACCGCCCTCGGCTCACAGCGCGCGACCGGCCACGGCTCCAAGATCACAAAACGAGTGCGCTCGGATTCTCAGCGGCTGCGTTCGGCCAGACTGGGCGCTGGACTCACTCGGGTCCCACCGGCGCCGGTGATCGATGCCGCGCAGGCGATCATGAAGGATCCCCGAGTTCCCGAGGATAAGCGCAACTGCTCGAACTGCGGTTCGCCGGTCGGGCGATCACGAGACGGACAGCCCGGACGGAGCGAGGGATTCTGCCCGAAATGTGGCAATCCCTTCTCATTTACACCGAAGCTGCAGCCCGGCGAGCTTGTGGCCAACCAATACGAAGTAGTCGGCTGCCTGGCGCATGGCGGTCTGGGCTGGATCTATCTGGCGAAAGACCGCAACGTCTCGGATCGCTGGGTGGTACTCAAGGGCCTGCTGAACACCGGCGACAAAGATGCGCTAGCAGTGGCGATCGTCGAGAAGCAGTTCCTGGCCCAGGTCGAGCACCCGTTGATCGTGGAGATCTACAACTTCGTCACCCACGGCGATGCCGGCTACATCGTTATGGAGTATGTCGGTGGTACCTCGCTCAAACAGATCTTGAAAGACCGGATGCGGGCCAACAACGGGAAGTTCGATCCCCTACCGGTCGATCAGGCGCTGGCATACATTCTGGAGATCTTGCCGGCATTCAGCTACCTTCACGATCTTGGTTTGATTTACTGCGACTTCAAGCCGGACAACTTGATCCAGGTCGGAGATGCGGTGAAGCTGATTGATCTTGGTGGCGTACGCCGCGCTGATGATCAAGAGTCTGCCATCTATGGCACCGTCGGCTACCAGGCACCAGAGGTGGCTCAGGTCGGTCCGAGTGTGGCATCTGACATATACACCATTGGGCGGACCTTGGTGGTGTTGATTATGGAGTTCCGGGGCTACCAGAGCAAGTACGTGGCAAGTCTCCCGCCAGTCGAAGAGACGCCGTTATTCGCCACGCACGACTCGCTGTACCGATTGCTGGCCAAGGCTTGCGCCGCCGACCCCGCGGACCGTTTTGCATCCATCGATGAGTTCCGCGTGCAGATGCTCGGAGTGCTTCGCGAGGTTGTCGCCCAAAGGACTCCCGGCACGGCTCTGACGTCTGCTACCTCGGTGTTATTCGAAGCGCCCGCTATCACCAGCGAAGCGCTGGATTGGGATGAACTACCGGCACTGCGGGCGGACACCAGCGATCCGCAGTACGCGTGGCTGAGCAACATCTCCGTGGAGGATCCACAAGAACGCATCGCCGAACTGCAAACAGCGCCCGCAGCAACCGCTGAAGTTTGGCTGGCACAGGCGCGCGCCGCCTTAGAGCTGCGGCGGCGGGACTTGGTGGACCAGATCGTCAACGATATGTTGGCCGAGGACCCCTGGGAATGGCGTGCCGTCTGGGTCGCTGGTCTCGCGGCCTTGGACGCTGGCGATTTCTCATCGGCGCAATCGTCGTTCAATGCCGTCTACGGTCAGGTGCCGGGTGAGCTGGCACCAAAGCTGGCGCTAGCCCTGGCATGCGAGCGCGGCGGTGAATGGCAGATCGCCGAAGGGCTCTATCAGACCTGCGCCAGCACCGATGCCAACTATGTGGCTCCATCGGCTTTCGGATTGGCACGAATCCGTACCGAACGCGGGGACGTACCGGGTGCGGTCAAAGCGCTCGATCTGGTGCCGTCGACCAGCCGCAGCTACCCCGAGGCACGTCGCATGCGTGCGCTGCAGCTCTACGAATCCAGCGACGGCCTGTCGGCGCTGGCCGAGGCGATGGACAGCATCAACGGAGTGCAGCTGGATTCGCGCGAGCGCGGCGAACTGACCGCGCAGATTCTCCAGCGGGCAATATCGGAGGTCACCAAGAACGGCGACAAGACAGGTGTCAGGGTCGGCGCGTACGAGGCGCAGCAAGACACTTTGCGCGACGGACTGGAGAGCACCTATCGCCAACTGGCCGGCATCGAGACCGACGAGCAGCGCCGTTATGAGTTGGTCGACAAGGCAAATGCCGT
>JBKPEY010000210.1:0-2526 GCA_046744405.1 Actinomycetota bacterium | reverse complement strand
GTCCCCATCCGCACTCCGCCACGGTTGAGAGTGGAGTCACTGCGTCCGTAGATCACCAACGACCCGCGTGGTGTCTTGCGGACCCAGTCGCCGTGCCGCCACACGCCCGGGAAGTCTTCGAAGTAGGCGGCCCGGAACCGGGAGCCGCCCGGATCGTTCCAGAAAGACACTGGCATTGAGGGCATCGGCTTTGTCAGTACGAGCTCACCGACCTCGTCGATGACTTCGGCACCGCTGGCGTCGTACGCGGCGACAGCTGCACCGAGTGCGGCGCACGACAATTCCCCCAGCCATACCGGCACGGTCGGTGCTGACTCGAGAAATGCGGTACACAAGTCGGTTCCGCCGGACATGGAGCAGACCTGTACGTGCCTACCGACCGCGTCGGCAATCCAGCGGAAGCCGTCGACCGACAACGGCGCTCCAGTGGAGCCCACCGCTCGGATCGCGGAGGTGTCGAGTTCCTCGGCGGGACGTAGTCCTGCCTTGAGACACGCGTGAATGTAGGGCGCCGAGACACCGAAATAGTTGATGCGATGTTTCTCTGCTAGCCGCCACAAAGTACCGAGATCCGGATATCCGGGACTGCCGTCGTACATCACGACGATCGAGCCCACCATCAGGCCGGAGATCAGCAGGTTCCACATCATCCAGCCGGTCGTGGTGAACCAGAAGAACCGCTTGGCTGGCCCGAGGTCGTGATGGAAGGCAAGCGTCTTGAGGTGCTCAACGACAATTCCGCCGTGGCCGTGCACAATGCCCTTCGGCAATCCGGTGGTACCGGATGAGTACAACACCCAAAGCGGGTGGTCAAACGGCACCGGTTCGAATTCCAGCGACACGTGCTCGGCAGTCAGCTCCGACCACGGCATCGTGCCCGCCAACGTCGCGCTGCTATCAAGGTAGGGCAACAACACCGTGCTGGTAAGCGTCGGCAGCTGCTCCGTCAAAGCCCGTACGCGGTCCTGGATGTCGAAGGCCTTCCCGCCGTAGCGGTACCCATCGACGGTGAGGAACACCGACGGCTCCAGCTGCCCGAAACGATCATGCACCGCTCGGGTCCCGAAGTCCGGCGAGCAGGATGACCAGATCGCGCCGATGCTGGCGACTGCGAGGAACGCAGCGAGTGTCTCGACGCAATTCGGCATGAGGGCTATGACTCGGTCGCCGCGGTGTACGCCTAGCCGAAGCAGGCCCGCCCGCACTCTGCACACCAGATCGCGCAGCTCGCCATGGCCGACCAGCCGTTCCAACCCGTCCTCTCGGACGAACACCACAGCGAGATCCTCAGCGGCGCGGCCTGGGCCGTCGCTCAATGAGTGCTCGGCGTAATTGAGAGCCGCGCCGGGGAACCAGTCGGTTCCCGGCATATCCAGCGAACCGTACGCCGCTTGAGGGGCGGCGTGGAATCGTACGCCGAGGAATTCTGCAGCCGCAGCCCAGAACTGTCCAAGATCATTCACCGACCACGCGTGCAGCGCCGGGTAGTCAAGCTGATCGACATCGGCTAGCCGCTGCTGATTTACGAAGCGGGCGAACTGCGCCATTGTGCTCGCTCGGGCGGTCTCTGGGTCCGGTGCCCAGAGCACTTCGGGCACATTCATAAGCGTTCTGGTTCAACGCTTCGGACGGCATCGGCGCCCACGACGGCGGGCTCTGAGGGCGTGCTGCGCCAGGTTCCGAGCACAGAACCCAGAATGACCAGTGGAAAGCCGACTGCCAACCCAACGGTGAGCGGCTCTCCTAGCACGATCGCCCCGAGAAGGATGGCGACGGCTGGATTGACGTAGGTGATCAAGGTCATCCGTGCTGGACCGGCTTCTGCGATCAGCGCGAACATGACCAGAAACGCAGTCGCGGTACAGACGACCGCGAGCACCACGACCGAGCTGACAGCAGGCGCCGTCCAGGTCTTAGGCCAGACAAGCGGCGTAAACGGTGTGTACGCGGCGGCTGCGATCAACAATGACGCCGTCACCACGCCCAGCGACGGCAGATCGGACAACCTGCGGCTGATGATGATCGGTCCGATCGCGTAACCGATTACCACCAGCAGCAGCTGCCCGATCGCCACAAAATCATCGGCCCGTACGTCAAAACCCACTAGGAGTCCAACACCCACGAACCCGATCACAAGGCCTGAGATGCGACGGGCATCCAGCCGATCCAACCCCATCACGGTCAGGATGATCGCCGCCACAATCGGAACCACTGCGATGATCAATCCGGTAGTTGAGCTATTCAGCCGGGTCTCGGCATGACCGAGCAGAAACCATGGTCCGATGATCTCGATCGCGGTGTAGATCAACAAGATCTTCCAGTGCGCCAGCAACGGCCGCAGCGCCCGCGCTCGAATGGCCAGCGGCAGCAGCAGCAGACCGCCAATTGCCGTCCGCCCGAACGCAACGATCAGCGGATCAAGATCAGCAACGGCAACCCGGATAAAGAGATAGGGAATCCCCCAGCACAGGCTGAGGGCGATGAAGAGCAGCCATCCGCGACGCGTCACAACCCAACACCCTACGG